>DATHIE010000834.1:0-6694 GCA_035316905.1 Chryseolinea sp.
ATGAAAACCATTTACGTAACCGTAATGGCCACAATACCCAACGTTGGGATGGAATCGGAACTGTACGGCAGATGTCCCGACCAGGATGACGTGACGATCAACCAAAGCTATGAATCAACGTTAGGTGTTTCTATTCCCACAGAAGGCATTCAGCACCTGGAGATCAAGCTCGATAACAATTATAGAGTACAATTGGGTCAAAAATCAAAAACCCTTCCCATCACGTGGGGCCGTTGCGCCGAAACCTCCAGAATTATAACAACTGCCAGCTGGTCGAATGCTACGCCTTTATCTCCTCCGAAAGAGGATACCGATGCAAGAATGTCTGAACCTTGATTCGCGGGATTAGCCCGGCTTAGCTTGATTTGATTATCAGGATTAGCTCTAATCCTGATAATCCTTCAATCCTACAAATCACGGTTCAGACATCCAATCCTGATCATCCTAAAATCAAGTGAATCACGGTTAAACCTTCTCACCCTACGATTGTCAAAGCTCAGAAACCAACCGACGTTTTGACAATGAAAAATCTAATAATCATAACAGTCCTGACATTAATAACAAGCTGTGCTTCTCCTTCGCGTGTTGTTGTCCGCGAAACACCCGCACCACCAGTTGTCGTTGTCAGGCCGGCACCGCCCTATCAAAATGCCGTGTGGATAGGTGACTCCTGGCGATGGCGCCATGGACGCTACGTATACGTGAAGCCTCACTACATAAAGCCACGCCGCGGAATGGTTTGGGTCGATGGTCATTGGAAAAATACACCACGCAGGTTTGTGTGGGTGAAGGGACACTGGAGGTAATTCCCTCTTTGGAAATTGGACATTGGGCATTGGGCGTTGGACATTGAACTCATTCACCAGTGCGTGGTCGATGAACCTTGGTATGTATCCTGAAAGATGTATGCCCAGACTTTTCACCCACCGATCCCGATGCATCGGGAGGGGCAGGCGCAGAGACGCAAGGCACGCAAGGTTTCGCAAGGACTTTTCGTCGTATTTTTCTGCGGCTCCCTGCGCTGTGCCCGCCAAAGCGCAGCGAAGGTGGGTGCATTCCCTCTGCGATTTCTGCGCTTAAAAAAGTCTGGGCACAACCTCGGCTAATCGCGCACCCCTCCAATCGGAGTGCTCACTCGACAAAGACATGCTAGTAATTAATAAGAATATTAACTCCACCCCAGCGGTGAGCGCCTTTTGCAAATGCAAATTCCTTGGTCCTGATGGATTGATACAATGAGAAGGTAACACTTCGAATACGAATAGCAAGACCGTAATCGATTTGTGAATAAAAAGCATGTACATCATCTTTCTTAATTGTATATACACTCTCAGGATTCAAGACTCCACCCTGCATCATGGAATTGTAGGCTAGCGCCCTGACTTGCGGTCTCGCGAAGATGAACGCTTCTGGAATAATGTCGAAAAGGTTACGTAGTATTTTCTGAATCTTTTTGGATTCTGAAAGTAGAAAAGAGGGAATTGTCGTTGACAGTGAATTGTAAGAGTGAAGATATGGTGTCAGTAAACCGGCTCGCAACATTAATCCGCCCCCGACATTATTATATATCGTACCAACCTGCAGCTCGCCAAATGAAATTACTTCAAAGTAATTCTTCCGGACTTTGGTTGATTCATTCACCCTTATATATGTCCTTGGAGCCTTTGGAAATGGAACAAGTTGAAACTCAAAGCGATTGGCGTATAGAATCCCAAGGTCCGAATCGATCTGATTATCCCAACCCTGAGGAGGTGCGGAATCAGTAAGCTTGTGCACAAATGCTTGCGTCTCACCGGCGAATGAATAAGGACCAATAATACCAATGTACAATTCACTCGTAAGCCGAATGTTCCTGGCAGTGTCAGTGGACATTTTCTTTACACCAAAGTAAAGCCATCCAGCGTATGGTCGGTCATCCGTTTGAATATCCGAAATCGTGATATCGGTTGGAGTATAAATGTTTTGACCAAAGAAAAATCCATAGTTGCGGAGTGCGGTAGGTCTCTTCTTCTTCCTGAAGCCCAGAAGTAATTTATTTAGCAAGTAATTTCTTTTCTCATACCCTGGCCCAACCCGCTCGTATTTGAATCCATTCGTGTAGTATTGATCCGACGGTTTTTGAAAATAAAAAAGATCGTTCTCAAATGTAAGCGACAAGTAGTCCTTCTTTTCATCCTTCGTAGAGGTGGTGGACTGTGAGGTACACCAATGCGCTTGGCCCACGCATAGGACTATCACTATTAATGTTCTGTTGGTCATATAGCTTTGTCCGGTTTTTATACATCATCAAACAGAGCGCACCTCCAGTCCAGACACCTAGTCCTGATCATCCTTCAATCTGCAAATCACGGTCAGTGCTTTAACTTAGCGCCGCCATCCAATAATTGTTGGAGGGTTTCGGGCGTGGGATTAGGATGCTGTGCTCCGCCATAGTCAGCTAGTTTCCGCTTCAAAGACACGAGAATAAAATCAAGCCCTACAATCCAAAGCGCTATAGATTCAACACCAAAAAGGTTGACTAAATTGAGAGGCCAGAAACATATTATACAGCCAAACCATTCATAGGCGTTTGCAAAATAGATGAGTGCAAAAAGGGCCATTGCTCCTACCGATCCGTAATCTACCCACCGATGTGGGACCTCCTTGCCTTCTTTTGCATCGCGCCGGATAGTTCCGGCAGCACATCCTACAAAAAAGAAGATTGCCACGATACCATGTATCGTTGGTCTGGTCGTGCACGGGAAAACAACAATGCCTAAAAGGAGGAGGCCAAGAATTACGTTAAGCCACGATCGCCACGTTCCCTCACGAAAAGAGATCTTTTTATTCCAGAATACGACACCGCTTGCCATTAACAACATCGCCGCAATGGCCAGTAGCATGCCAAAAACATGTGCATCATTCATCTCCACGTATGCGCTGATGCTCGGCCTGCTTTGAATTTTCATCACCTGTGTGAACAAGACGTAAAGGATAAACAAGATGAAACCTCCTCGGACGGCAATGTTGCGGCCATAATTATCGCCGCTTCCGTCTTTGTCTTGTTTCTTAAGCCTTATCCGCTGTGGTACCACAACAATCGCAATTGGCAACAAGAAGTAGACATATTTTAGCCACCCGTTGGGAAGGTCCGTAATCATGAGAAAGAACGGAATAGCCATACAGAAGCCTGCTGTGATACGTTCGAATTTTCCGAAGGAAGCAAAGTTTTCTGCCTTCGTGACTATGTAATTGACCACGCTCGAAACCTTGTTCTCGGCTTTAGTCATCATACGCTTAACACCCATATGCTAAAAGTTTATTGTTGCGCAAAACAGTTAAAGGGCCATGCAATAAAAAACCCATCTACTTTATCGCGGTTCGGACGAAAGAATAGATGGGCTCCAACAGTATGAATCTAAAATAAATATCTTGATTTTACAACCATTTGAATTGGAAACAAGACCAAGTCACGAATATCCAGAGTCATTGTAGTACATTCTGAAAAAACAATTCTTGATAAAACCTCTACGTGAATTCCCACGGTGGTCTCTGCACTTCTGGCATTTCCGCCTCGTTCAACCTAGTACAACCCTCAAGCGATCACACTAATAATCAAACCTTCATGTGTTTTCTGCGCCCTCTGCGTGCATTCACTCTGCGTTTTCTGCGCTTCTGCATTTTAGCGCCCTTTCAAGGAAGCATACCTTTCGATCAGGTTCATTGATCATTGTTCATTGTTCATTGCTCACTAACTTTATTTCCATGAACACAACGCCCACCTCCCGCAGAAACTTCTTCAAAAAAGTATCAGCAACCGGTTTAGCAATCGCACCTTTAAGTGTGCTTGCTTCCACGCCTTTTAAAGATTTAGCCGCACTAAAGATCATCTGCGTCGGCGGACATCCTGACGATCCCGAGAGCGGTTGTGGCGGAACACTTGCCAAGCTCAGCGCCGCCGGTCATGATGTAACAACGTTGTACCTCACCCGCGGTGAAGCCGGCATTCCCGGAAAATCCCACGCCGAAGCATCAGCCATTCGCTCTAAAGAAGCGGAAGCTGCCTGCAAGCTCTTATCTGTTAAGCCCCACTTCCTCGGACAAATCGACGGCAACACCATAGTTAACAATGAGTGGATCGATAAGATGGTTTCGTTCATCGAACAATCCAAGCCCGATATAGTCTTCACGCACTGGCCAATTGATTCACACAAAGATCATCAAGCCGCCAGCATGCTCACCACTCAAGCATGGATGCGCGGCGGAAAGAAATTTGATCTTTATTATTTCGAGGTGCTTTCGGGTATACAAACCGTTGGATTTCATCCTACCGACTATGTTGATATCACTTCGACGCGAGAATCCAAACGGAAAGCTGTCTATTGCCACACAAGCCAGAATCCAGCAGAAATTTATTCACACGGTCATGAGTTGATGGAACAATTTCGAGGACTGGAGGCTGGGTACACAGCAGCAGAAGGATTTGTTTATGTTGGTGGAAGAGCGCGGATTGTTTAGCATCCCGGGCCTTCTACAGGTGGAATAAGATTTTTAAAGCTGTCACTGACATTGGAAATTGGTCATCGTGCGTTCTCGTGACTCGGCTTTACCGTACACTCGACATCAATTCCAACAATTCTCCCATCGCCTCTCTTGGGTCAAAGTATGGTGACCTATCCCTCTTTGCCCACACTTTTGCAGAAATCGGCACTTCATTGAGGAGACAAGACAATGCAACATCGTCCCACATCTCGACAGGTCCGAAGCGTGTTGTTGTATAATAGGGCATCACTTTCATGTGCTGATTCATGGTACCCAAGACACTCTTGTCATTGTTGGTCGCACTCAAGCGGATATTCTTCAGGTGATGTCGAAGAATCTCTTCTCCACTTTCACCCAGCTTGAAATCATCCATGAACTGACGAACCAATCTCTCCTTAAAGAATTCTCCGAAACTGCCGATATCTTTTTTCAACACGGCCGAGACAAGAACGCAATAACACGTTTTGCTATTGAGAAATAACAAACATCGTTTTCCAGTAACATGAAATGAACGGCCGTTCCAGTTGCCAAGCAAAGGCACATCTTCCACAGCGCTTTTGGGATCGACTTCGCCTAAAAACTTCTCAAGCTTCTTTGAACAAAAGACGGTAATCATGTGTGCAAATGTAACAAGGAAACAATTTGAAAATGAGCGAAAGGAGGCTGGTGAAAATCAGGATACGCCTACAGGACCACGAATAACGAATTAATGGATCATTGACAACGACAACTGTGGCGTGCCCCCTCGTTCCCTCGGGGTCGGGCCATTCGCTCCAAGGCGATCAATCATTTTCCTAACCCTTAGAATATACGTCGCCTTTCCGCTGCTGTCCCTCACGCGATGTCTGAACCATGATTTATAGGATTTGCAGGATTGCCTTGATTGGATTCTCAGGATTAGCTTGATTGATTATAGGATTTGCTCTAATCCTGACAATCCTTCAATCCTGCTAATCACGGTTCAGACTATCTCCCCGTCAGCCACCACCACACATCCCTTGCAATTTCCCTCGGGTCAAACACATACACTCCGCATGACCGTACTCCACCTAAGACACCGCTTAAGACTTGAACGTTTTCCCACTGATAGCGCACCATGTCGACAGCAATTTCCTGTCCTGGCCGTGTAGTGTTGTACATCTTTACGCGTACGGGCAGACCGTATACGTAACAAATACAGGTGCAAAATATCACCGTTCATCCTGCCAGTATCTAAGCAAGAGCAAAATCCCGATGCAAGTAGACAGTGCGTTCGAAGTAGGTTACACGGCGTGTTCGGTCTGCAAGCCCATCGCTAATAGTAGTTCAGGTACAACAGACCAACTTGTTCAACCTGAGTCCCAAACGAAATCCGCAGTTGCCGTTCAGTGCAGCGCCAAAACAAAAGCTGGCAACCGATGTTCACGCATGACCAAGGAAGCAAATGGGCGATGTTGGCAACATCAATGATTGGACACACGTGCACTTACTGAAATACAATTCGCTCACCCCTTCGGGAGAGTGATCTATGGTTCGAATCATTTGGCATCATTAACCGCTACCTAAAAAAAATTTCCAACCCCGTAGGGGTGACATATTGGTAGCACGCACGTGGCCCAAACGCACACAGCGCCAGACGAATCATTAACGGTGACGCAATAATTTTCTGGCGCACATTCAGCGACGTACATCATCGGGTAAGCTGATCGATGGCTCGGATCACTCCGATTTCCGCGCATCATCGACGTGCCGCGCAACCGCGTGAGGGACAGCAGCGGAAAGGCGACGACCATTAAGAGGGTTTGGCAAATATTTGATCGCCTTGCAGCGAATGGCCCGACCCCGCCTACGCGATCCGCTTCGGCGGGCGAAGCCCGAGATTGGCTGAACACGGTGGCGGGGGCACGCACAGGGGCCGCAAAAACGTTAATCGTTAAACGTTAATGGTGGCATGTGCTTAGGGCAAGGGTGCGAATACATCATAGTTTCATATCTTCGACAAAACAATGATTGCAGCATGTACCTCCGTCCATTCCGCAACACTTATTATGATCATGATTTCAGTTTGATTTATAATACTATCAAAGAGTATTATCCCATCAAACAAGAGAAAAGATTTACGTCAAAAAAGTTTGCGTCGACTGCGGGGTTTAAGAAGATCCGTCGTATGATGATGGAGGAATTTTTTGATGAA
>DATHIE010000835.1:0-3479 GCA_035316905.1 Chryseolinea sp.
GGTATCGGACAAAGGAACTCTATTTTTTGGAGCCTACCTTGATTCCATTGGAAACTACGGAAAGAGTGATCTTTACTATTACTCGTTGAAAGACCATTCTGCGGCAATCATAAATCTTGGTAATGTTATCAATTCTACCTCTGAGGAATGGGATCCTTTTATCGCACCTGATGAATCGTATTTGCTGTTTGAATCGGACAGACCCGGAGGATATGGAGGAACTGACATCTATATCACTTTTAATCGAGATAGCAGCTGGTCACAACCAGTTAATCTTGGATCTTCAATTAATACGAAAGGCTATGAAGTAGCTGCAAGGGTCTCACCCGATGGGAAGTTCTTATTCTTCGACCGGCCACAAAAAAATGAACAGGACATCTATTGGGTGTCATCGGACATTATTGAGAGACTAAAATCGCAGAATCCTTAAAAATTATACTCCCTCGTGAAGATCTTGCAATTATGGAACAGACTGCCTGCGTCTTATTGCCTGCGACAAGCTTTTGATCGAAAGAAAATAGTAGGAGAGGGTCGACAGGAGTAGTTTTAGTGAGAATTATCTTCCAAATTGTTCTACTATGAATTTTAAGGATATCCTAAGCGTCGTTAAGATAGGTCAGGCAACAGCTAAAAGTCACATGCGGAATTTGATCGAGATCGCCGCAGCGGACGGAAATCTCGCGAGTGAAGAGCAAAGACTCCTGGAGTATGCGGCGCACAGGAATAACATTTCGATAGTGCAATTGAAAGAGATCCAGTCGGATGTGTCTAAAATTCGTTTTGACGTTCCCTCGAATGAAGAGGACAAATTTACTCAGCTCTATGACCTTGTTCACATGATGACAGTTGACAAGGACATCCACGGCGAAGAACTAAGATTATGTGAAATATTCGCCATTAAATTCGGGTACCGGAAAGAGGTTGTACGGCAAATGATCGAGATGATCCGGCAGAACATTGAAAAGTGGGTCGGCCCGAAGGAAACGATGCAAATTGTGCTGAAGGAGTTGAAAGTTTACGATTGAGAAATGTTTTTCCCGCAGATTCGCGCAGATTAAAAGGCACGCTGATCTTCGCTCATTCTCTTCCGCGTTAATCTGCGTGCATTCAAATCGGCGACATCTGCGGGAAAAACATTCATACACACCCCAATCTGTTTTGGATTCTCAGCGATAAGAGGCTACGCACGCGACGGGCTAAGAATCTTTACGCCCCAAACCAATTTTTCCACAAGCTTGCACGACACAGATTAAGAAACGTATTTTCGCTCTACACGCTGTATTGTTTTTCACATGGATCCCGTCATTCTCACAAAGTCACAAGCCCGAAAGATCATCCTGCACGCTGCAGGTCTTTCCAAGCGCGCACAGTTCGGAAAGGGAAAGGAAGCGGTTTATAAAGTCATCGACCATCTCGGGTTCGTCCAGGTGGACACAAACTATGTGGTTGAGCGTGCTCATCACCATGCTTTGGCCGCACGCGTCCCCGGCTACAAAACGGAGTGGCTAAGCGAGTTACAGGCCGAGGGAAAGATCTATGAATTCTGGACGCGTGATTCGGGATTTATGCCTATGCATGAATTTCGTTTTTCGATACCTATACACGAAAGCTTTTCAACTAAATGGAAATCTTTGCCTCAGGTAGAAGTCAACCTGATGAAAAAGATCCTCGACCGGATATCGCGGGAAGGTCCTCTCACTGCAAAAGACTTTGAAAATGACCGCGTTACCAAAAGTTCCGGATGGTGGGACTGGCGTCCGTCGAAAGTGGCGCTCGAAAGTCTTCACCTGACGGGCAAGCTGTTAACGACGCGAAAGAAAGACTTCCATAAAGTTTACGACCTTACGGATAACATCGTCCCAGTGAGTGTTGAAAGGTCAAACCCAACTTCCGAAGAGTTTGCACATCATGTCATCTTCCGGTCACTGCAGTCATTGGGAATAGCGTACGGAAATGAAATAGCCTGGAGCGGCAGGCTTGTAAAGTATCCGTACAAGACAGAACTGAAGCGGCTCGTGGAGGCAGGTGAGATTTGCCAGGTTGAAATAGAGGATTTGAAAGGGCCATTGTATATGCTGCCGGATTATAGAAAGAAAAAGATCACCATAGCCGACGACGCATTTGTTCTCTCACCATTCGATATCCTCAATGTATTCCGGCGCCGGTTATGGGACTTCTTCGACTTTGATTACCAGGTGGAATGTTTCGTACCAGAAGCCAAACGGAAGTACGGATATTTTTCACTACCCATACTCGTTGGCGAAACATTCGTTGCACGCATGGATTCCAAGTCTGACCGGAAGGAAAAGGCGCTCACTATCCATAACATTCATTTCGAGTCTATAGAAATGACAAAATCCATGACGACAAAAGTTTGTGATGCTATTCAGTCATTCGCAACGTTCAATGGATGTAGCACGATCGTGATCACAAAGTCAAACAACAAGGCGATGCTAAAAAGCCTTCGCGACAATTTGTAGCTATCAAGCAACAGTAGGTCACAGTGGTAGACCGGCGCTCGCCTTTGAATTTCAAAATGTCTCTTGCTTTCCGCTGTGCTTATTTTTTTATCGCATAGCCTGCATAAATGATATTCATATCCTTGCTGTCAACCAACCGGAAATTTTTACCTAGGTCTTCGAACGTCCATTCGCCTTTTACGCGTTTGCGCAGGTACCCGAGCATTTTTGGAATAGAAACATTTGGTTCTGATCCGGTGTGCTCTTTCCAGTCGAAACCATTCTTTTGCAACAGGTTTTTGATTTCTTGCGGCTTAATGAACATTTCCCAGACATGAAGGTTCGCCGGCATGAACGCCCAGCGTTTCCATTCTTGCCAAATCTTAATGGCGACCAGTTTACAGATGAATGTGCGGTTTAATGTGTCGTAGAAGAAAACACCGCCAGGCTTGATCACTCTGGAAATTTCGGCAATCACTTTTGGCAAATCCTGTACATGCTCCAATACATCGCAGCAAAAAACACAATCGAACGAACCATCAGCGTAGGGAAGATTTTCACCGCTGCCTTGTTCATATTTTATATTCAGGCCACTCACCTTAGCATGATTGCTCGCCGTAACAACAGATTCCTTGGCAGGGTCAATGCCCGTAGTAGTGAATCCCATCTTGCAGATCTCTTCGGTCAGTATTCCGCCACCGCTGCCTACTTCAAGTGCCGTTTTGCCTTGCGGATTAATGCCTAGTTTTTTTATAATGGATTCTGAATACCCTACACGCCAGGGATTAACAGAGCTTTTCAGAAGATGCAAAACGGTATCCGGCTTCCACCAGATATCAGCTTGCGATTTGTAAACATCATTATTGATTTTATTGTAGACGTCGGTGCTTACTTTTTCCATGGCTGGTTAGGGGATTTAGGTTCTACTACAATCGACTATTTTTTGAATATTTACAATTGTACAAGATGAAAGGAGTGAGGCAGGTAGAAATATTTTGGACTTTCAGTCCCACGGTATAG
>DATHIE010000836.1:0-13508 GCA_035316905.1 Chryseolinea sp.
ACTCTTGCGCCTGCTTGGCATTGAAGTTCCTGGCATTCATTTCATTGACCAGGTCGATGTATTTTATGGTGCTGTCAGGGTTGTGAGTGGTCCTGTAATACGAGGCCAGCGCCGAATAAGAGCGCTGTAACAAGTCAGGGGCGTTCAACTTTTTGGACAGTGCCAGCCCCTCCCTTCCGAAGTAGAGACTGGAGTCGAGTAAGTTCCTCTTGCGGTATAGATCAGAGAGCAAGAGTTCCCCTGCAATCACGCCTCTGACGTATTCTTCGGCTGCACTAACTGTGAGTGCATTTCTAATATAGTGGATAGCCCGAGAGCTATCTCCACGGGCCAGATAAGATTGGGCTAGGTTTAGGATAATTGTGGCCCGAGGTCCCTGATAATCTTCATTAGCGGTTAGCCTGTATGCTTTTAGCAAGCAGTGCAGCGCCGAGTCATTATTGTTCATACTGCGATATATCCGTCCCTTGACAGAATAAACCAGTGCCGTGTAGCCGTCATTTTTAGTTTGCATTGCGGCGTCAAGGGCACGCGAGAGAAACTCAAGGGCTTTGTTATGGTCATCAGTATTGCTGTAGAGGATTCCCAGAAAATGACAGGCCATCATGACGGTATTAAGGCGCTGCGTTTCAATATTAAATGGAGTACCGAAAAGGCTCATTTGACGGTAGTACTTATGCGGCAGCTTTATTTTATCACTTTTGGGATTCTCAGCGATTCCGAGACCTGACAATAACGCTCGCAGCGATCTTGGATAGTTGCCGTTATTTAGCAACGCATATCCCATCATGAGTTGGGCGTTAGCTTCTTCCAGTTTGTACGAGAGGCGGTTGGCCACTCTGGCGAGTTCGTTGCTGTATGCAAAGGAACTGTCAGGACTTGTTTCGGAGTAGTACTCTGTCAGCCTTGTGAGTATGACAATCTTTAGCGTGTCATTCGTGGTCATCATGAGTGCCGACCTTAGGCTATCCGGTTTTGCCGATTGCGCCCTTGCCGTAGTAGACAACATTAAGATAATCGTAACGTGGAGGATAACGACGAAACGACTGACCACGCCAACGTACGTGTGAGCGCGCATCGGATTCAGAAGATCGGAACACAAGCGTTTCTTAAATACTACCATATGCATATCAAACACGGCGTGTGGGATGGATCAAAGGCCCTTCAGGGGAATCTCAACCACTAATTCTGTTTGTTTTCCGTCTGAAGATATCACTCTTATCGTTCCGCCGTGCGCTTTCACAATATCGTAACTTAAACTCAAACCCAAACCGGTTCCCTGCCCGGCAGGTTTGGTGGTAAAGAACGGTTGGAATATTTTTTCTTTAATAGAATCCGGAATGCCATTGCCGTTGTCTTTCACTGAAATCAAAACCTTGACTCCTAGTTTTTTTGTACTGATTGAAACGATTGGTTCAAAATCGCTATGCTGTTGTTTACTTTTTTCTGTAACCGCATAAAAAGCATTATTGATTAGATTCAAAATCGCCCGCCCGATGTCTTGTGAAACTACATTTAGCTTTCCAATCGTAGGATCAAAATTGGTTTCAATCCCGATATTTATCGGGATCGCATTGAAGGATTTGTCTTTGGCGCGAAGGCCATGGTAGGAGAGGCGAAGGTATTCATCGCACAAGGCATTAATGTCAGTTGGTTCTTTGTGTCCCGAGCTGGCGCGACTGTGTTGCAGCATTCCTTTTACAATACCATCCGCGCGCTTGCCGTGATGTAATATTTTTTCAAGGTTTTGTCGCACATCATCGGAAAGTGTCTTGGCCTCATCATAACTCCCTTTTTCAATTGCACCGTTCATCTCCTGCAACAGCTCATTGCTCACTTCTGAAAAATTGTTGACGAAGTTCAATGGGTTTTGAATTTCATGGGCAATTCCGACGGTGAGTTCACCCAGGCTGGCCATTTTTTCGGATTGGATGAGTTGATTTTGAGTTTGCCGTAAATCTTCCAAGGAACGGTGTAGATCGTTGGTCCGCTGTAATACCTTTTCTTCCAGGAGGACATTCCGTTTTTTCAACTCAACGGATCTGTAATGAATAAAGCTCCATACTAAGGAGGCAAACGTTATCGTGTAAAGAACGTAGGCCCACCACGTCTGCCACCAGGGCGGGCTTATTACAATTAAAAGACTTTTTTCAGGCCCTATAAACTCGTTCGCGGCATTAGAAGCCTGCATCACCAATGTATATTGTCCCGGAACCAATCCATCGTATCGGATCGTATAACCAGCCGGCTCATATTGCCAGTCGTCATTTACGCCCAGCATCTTGTACCGGATGTGTCCCTTGCCCTTGGAATAATAATCTATCACACCTGTTTCCAGCGCGACCCGATTCTGAAAATATTTTAAGGACAAGTCTTGAAGGTTATTTACTCCGGTTGACAAAGGGATAGCTTCCTGGTTCACTTCAAGCGATCTTACATAAATAGATGATGGAGTGATGGTGTATTTCTCAGGGATAATCCGTACGAATCCTTGGCCAAATATTCCGCCACCCAAATAGATGTTTCCGTCTGAACTCATCGACAT
The DNA here is from genome assembly GCA_035316905.1 of Chryseolinea sp. Taxonomy (GTDB): domain Bacteria; phylum Bacteroidota; class Bacteroidia; order Cytophagales; family Cyclobacteriaceae; genus Chryseolinea. The sequence goes on from DATHIE010000836.1 coordinate 2,546, forward strand.
TGGTGGACCATCTGTAAAGCCGCCCAGAGACTGAAATCCGTCTTTCTCCGAGAGCGTGGAGAATACGCCAGTTTCGATGTTGAGTTGATGAAGCGAGCGATCAGTATTGAACCAGATATTACCTCGCGAATCGGGAATAATATTAAAGATGTCGATGTCGGGCAGTCCCTCCTTTGGCGTGTAGGTATGTAGAACCTTAAAGTCTCTATTATATACGACGAGTTGTTTTTCGACAACTACCCAAAAATTATTGTCTTTTCCGTTATAAACAATGTGCGTCCAGTTCACACTATCCAATGCGTTAGGGCGCAGAATCCATTCATTGCCTCGATAGGTAAGTGTCAGGTTTTTTAAGCCGGATCGTTTTATAAACATGAGGTCGCCTACCATCAAATTGCGAAGCAGGTCAAATTCGAATAATAGATCCAGGACGGGAGAAGTCATCTCATGGGCCTCTACGCTATCCCATTTCATTCTGAAAAATTTTAGCTTTTTGTCGATAATACATGTTACTATCAATCCGCCCAGGCCCGGATCTGCCCTGACCCCACTTAGATTTTTTTCAACGGTCCGGTTGGCGCTATCCTTCAGGATGAGGGCCGTACTTCTCTTGGTATCAACATCCATTATAAGTAATGCATTGCCGGGAGCAGCGAGCACAATTGCTTTTTTTGCAATTGTGTCAACGCCCAGAGGCACGACAAAACCTCTTGCACTCTGAAGCTCTTTCTCACGAAGAGCCTGAAAGCTATTCGTGCGTGGATCAAAAATGTGGAGGCGGCCACTAAAAGATCCAATTAATAGTTTGCCCTGACCGATATCTAAAAAATTAATCACATTGGGGACGCTAAGTCCATCTCGCCTTGACGAATCTGGTTTGTATGTGATCACGGACGGTGACATCGGGATGATCTGGTAAATTCCTTTCCTGAGCCAACACCCTGACCAAATTATACCATCGCGGTCAACGTAGATTCTTGCGTTAGCATCGGAAACTTCTTTTTGCATCGCAGAACCCTCCTCGAACGGAAATGTAACAGAGTGATCCGAGGGATCATAAATTGTTATGCCCTTTTGCTCATTGGCGAACCAAATTCTGTTCTGATGATCAAGAGTGATGCCGACATAGTGAAAGTACTTTTTAAAATCCAGTTGGTCATTTACCTCGGCAACGTAGTGAAACTGTTTGTCGTCGAGGGTAAACTGCATCAAACCTTCGGAACTATTTAGCCAGAGGCAATTCCGTTTGCGGTCATAACACATCGCCTCTGCATCGTGGCTATGGTCCTTAATCTTTTTATAACAAGACCATCCATAGAATTCTTTCTCTCCGGTAGATAGTGAGATGCGCAAAAGTCCGCCGCCTGGTCTTCCCTGCAGACCCTTAAGCAACCACATACTCTTCGATCTGGCGTCATAGTAAGGATATGAACCTGACAACCCATTGCCTACATCATCAGAACGAAGTAGACTTAGCACCTTTGTTTTCTGAAGTGTGTTAACGTTGTAAGCTGTTATGATTGTGTCGGATTCAAGACAGAACAAAGTATCCTTCGTCGCCCAAATAGGTAATATGAATGTTAATGCAGATGCTAGCCCGCCTTCAGGTAGAAATTGTGAAAAGTAATCGGCTTTGATGTCATAACGAAAAAGACCTTTATCTGTCCCGATCCAGATGTTGTGAAGGCTGTCTTCCACCAGTCCTCCGCTAGTGGATGTCGCGTTGATTGTCCCTGTCTTTTTCGGATCGTAATAATAATTTTTGAAGGTGCTGCCATCGAAACGGCTCAGGCCCCCCTTTGTACCGATCCAGAGGAAGCCGTTCACGTCCTTTAAAATGTGATAGGTTTCCGCTTGCGACAAACCATCTTCCAGGTCCCAATGAACGGCTCTGTATTTGTCCTGCGCGATGACCAAGGGCGGCAACAATAGCGAGATTAAAAGAATGATTAATGGCGTCCCGAATGGTTTCATCGTGGCTAAAACTAGACTTATAACATAATCTAGCTCTTTTCAATCAAAGTAAATAGTAGCACGGATTTTTTGGATTGACTGATTTCACGGATTAGGTTTTAAGGGACAGCCGGTTCTTTTCTCTCTCTCTATATATATAGAGTGTGTTGAATTGAGGATTGGGCTGAGCCGTGGGTTCTATTCAGAGTCCAAGGCAGCAAACGACGTAATTCTCATGCAGCATTGCTTGAGAAGCTACCAGATTCCATCTAAATGCGACGAGATTCCTCCTTAAAGTATTGTTTCAGATTGAAAAAAATATTGCTATCAATCGACGCAACGAGATTACCATTCTTTGGTACATAAGCTCCAGTCTGCGTGGGTGAACGATGATAGCTTTGTTGTAGAGCCGGGGATTAAAGACCAAGAAATGAGAGCAGCGATTAAGATCACATTTTGCATCCTTTTTCTTTTTTTCTCCTGCCTGCAGGAGGATAGAGTTCAACCGTTAAAGGGCAACGTAACATTTTCACTAGTTGAAACCGACCGAATCAATGGACGGCTGGGGAAAACGGGAGATCCGGCCTTTGTAATCATCAGTATTCAAGACAACAACGGCTTTAAAATGGACGATATAGAACTTATCCTCTTTTCTTTTGGCGCAGGTTATCTAAGTGAAGAACTTGAACTGCCCGCAGGAACTTACGAACTCACGTATTTTGTGGTATATGATACATCTGGGAGAGCGATATATGCTTCGCCCCACGTAGGATCTGAGCTTGCAAAATTTGTCACCGACTCGCTTCCAATGAAGTTCACCGTCAATGAGGACGCACAGGTGATACCTCAGGTTTTACGAGTGTTAGAAGATGACCTACCTGAATTTTTTGGGTATGCAAGTGTTTCGTTTGAGATCATTGATAGGAAAGAAAAAGTTAAAAAAATTGTCTTTCGCGACTTATTCATCGATGAGGAGGTAACGACGTTATTTTTTGAGTATAAGAATGAAGAAGTCGAAACGGTCCATTGGGATCTTTATTTTCCTTCCGCCGACATAAACCGGTCGTATTCAGAGGTACGTTTTTATTCGGTTGCTGGCAAACTTGATTCAATTGCCAGCAGTCGGTTTAATGGTGAGCCCTGGAATCTTTCCTATGAATACAACGGTGAGCAGCTGAACAAGATTGAATCGATAAGGAATGAGAATATCTCAACCGTTACATTTTTGGATTATTCAGACTCAAACCCAATCCAGATAGAGAATCTTTATGGAGTTTATGGGATTTACGAAGGACTGACGTACCCTCGTTATACCACGTTCAACTTTGATGCAAATGGCAATCTGACTTCTCAAAAGCACACGGATATACAGGGATTTCCCAATGTTGTTCACGAGAGGACCGCCACTTATAGTTTTGAATTGAACCCCCTTCGAAATCTGATCAAGACTCCTCTCCCTCAAGCCCTGGAACACTACGATGATCTCATCTTTCACTTCTCGACCAATTTGCCATCTTCCAGCGAAGCCAATTATCCATTCGTTGATCCAATTAACAACCGAATTGTTTTCGAATACGACAAAGACGATGAAGGGAGAATTATTCGCATCAGGGCACTGAGTCCGCCAGATAACGCTCGTTACACACTTGACATTAGTTACTATTGATAATCGCCTATGAAGACGCTGGCTGCTATCTCTCGAATTTTAATTGTAGCTGTTGTTTTTTATTGCTGTAAGGAACAGGATGAAAACCTTCCGCGCATAAAAGGGAAAATTCTTTTTTCTCCTGAGCAGGTGGGAAGAAGCGATGGCAGGATCAATGAACAAGCAAAAGCTGCTTTTGTATACTTAAGCCTTAAGGACAGCGCAGGCAATGCTATTGAAAGTTTGAAGCTGTCACTTTTTACTCTTGGTCAGGGCTTTATAACCGAAAACTTCGAGATGGAGACTGGCAATTATTACCTCACCGAGTTCATCGTGTTGGATAGCTCTTCAAATGTTATATACGCAACTCCCCTGGAAGGATCTGGGCTGGCTAAATATGTCGATGATCCATTGCCCATTGAATTCAAAGTCGGCAACGGAGAAACTCGGATCAAACCTCAGGTTCTTGCCGTTCAACCAACGGACGATTCGGAACTGTTTGGCATGGTTAGCTTCGGATTTGATATTGCCCCAAGGTCAGGGAGTCTGAATCTGCGAATACATTATCCCGATGCTGGTGCCTACGATTCCGCTTACATCGTGTTTAAAAATTCCGGAACCGAGATAAAACAGAAATTACTTTTAAACAACTCCACTTATCTCGCCAGCGGAATCGTCAACAATTTTTTTCCAGGAAGTTGGAATGTTTCGACGTCCTTTTTTAATACTATACAACCAAATTATGAAAGCCTCGAAAAAAATGCTGTTTTCACGTTTGATATTACATCCACAGCTACGGACCTGATATCCATTGATGGTTTTGCATTCCTTAAAGACGGAAAAGAGCTGTTCCAAAAGACCTTTCCTTGGGAAGAATACTATTATTACCAATTGTACCTGAAATCGACCAAACTTATGCCTGAAGGTTTTGTACGTCTTCCAACGGATCCTACGAACCCATTTGTGGAGATCAGAACGTTCGAGCAAAAATGGATTTATGCTTACGTTGACCGCTCATTTTATAACAGCAGCGTTGACGGAACCAGCAACCATTATCAGGGCGGGGGTGCCTTTGAGATTTATGGTAAATACGGAGATACTTATGACAGACTGAATGGAGCCATTATAGATACCACTTCCTTAGCCCCTGGCATTTCGGATGTCGCCAATAAAGAATGGAATCTGGTAGACGGAGTAATAATAGTCGAAGGAGCTAATATAAGTCATGAGCTCCTGCTTTATCACGTATGGGATTTTAGATCATCAAGCGGCCGGACAAATTCCACATTAGAAACAATCTGGAGCGAAGAGGAACTGCAAAGGCGGAAGCAAATCCATCGTCGCTAACTCATAGCACGATTAGTATTGCTATTGTTTTTGACTTATTATCATTCGACGTCATTACAAACAATGGGGATAAAATTACGACGATGTTCATTTCTGCACTTACTTTTCTCTAAGAGACTCTCCATTTGGGCTAAAGCCCAATGAATTTTTGCATCAATTGCCCCGGGCTTCAGCCAGGCTTTAAGCCCGGGGCAATTGATAAAACATGGCCAGGGCTTTAGCCCAATTTGCCAAACCCATTCCATTGCAGAGTCCTTTGAGAATGCAAGAACCGTTAGTAATTGCCATGTCATCTCAACTTTTGAAAGCTTGTCCTATTAAGTACTGTCTTCCAGAGCGATTACCCCTTGTCAAAGACCTGCGCAAAAGGAATGGATTTTGTGAACGAAATTAATGACGGAGAACATTGGCGCGACGGATCTGTCGGAAAGGATCTGTGCAAATGTCAACCATTCTGCTCTTGTTCAGGCAGATCCTTCGCGTGAATGATCAAAGGTATCTATACAATTCACAAAACCCATTCGATTAGCCCAGTTGTTGGATAACAGAGCAGGCGCTCTGGAAGACACCACTAAAAGGGAGCGAAGGGAAACGTCGCTATCCAGAAGAGATGAACCTTCATAAGTAATGATCTATTTGTCGCATGATGCAACATGATTCCAATCTTTTGAAACGACATTACCAGTGCACGTCTTTGGTGATGGGTAATTTTCGCCAATAAAAAAGACATGAAGACATCAACGCCTTATGGGACGGCTGCTATTGTCACGATGGTGCTGTCGGTAATCTTGCCAATTGTTGCTAACACGGTCGATTTAGCAATCACAGGATATAGCAGCGACAATCCTCCGTATTCTCAATGGAATGACAAAGTCAATAGTTATTGCACAGGCCCAGATCTGGTTATAACTTCTGTGGGGCCCTATGCAGAAGCCGCGGGAGGCGACAAAAAGTTTACAGTTTTTATCAAAAACGTTGGGGATGCACCGGCAGTGATGGATTATCCTAAAATCGCCGGATGGCAGGCATACCTTTCTGCAAACGGAGTAACTAAAAATATTCTGGTCAATGGAAAAAATTTTTCCGGCACGTTGGACGTCGGCCAAACTATTTCTGCCACCTCTGTCGTCTCTGCAAGCCTTGTCTCAAAGCCGCACTATTTAATCGTGGAGTTGTATGTCTTAAGTAGTGTAGGAGAATGTAATTCAAGCAATAACACATTTATTTTCTCACCCCAACAACAATAATTGTTGTACTCATTTTCATCAAACAAAGATGGTATACCACCGAATAGAAAATAGTGATCCCCTGCACCAGGTGAAGGGTATTATTGCTGACAGGAATCGCGTCCAATCGATCGATTTTTTGAGAGGACTTGTCATGATCATCATGGCGCTGGACCATGTAAGGCCATATTTTCATTTTGATTCCATGCTGTTTAGCCCGACCGATCTGCAAAAGACCACACCAGCGTTGTTTGCAACCAGGCTGATTACACATCTATGTGCGCCGACGTTTATTTTTCTCGCGGGCACGTCGGCTTACTTTATTGCCCAAAGAAAAACACTTAAGGAGACTTCAATATTCCTGATAACCCGCGGATTGTGGCTGGTCATTCTCCAAGTAACGCTGATTCAATTTGGGTGGAATTTTGATCCTGCCTTTCACTTTACCTCGAGCAACATTATATCAACCATTGGATTTTGTATGATCTTACTGTCTTTGATAATACACCTGCCGTTCAAAGTAATTCTGGCACTGGGAATTCTCATGGTTGCAGGGCATAATAGCCTGGACACCATTTCTTTCGAAGCCGGATCAGTGAAAGAAGTAGTTTGGTCGTTTCTCCACCAACGCAGACTTTACTCTTTGGATCACAATTATTCCTTTCTATTTCTATACCCCATCATTCCCTGGGTCGGGGTTATGGCATTAGGGTATTGTCTTGGAAGGCTGTATGATCAGAACTTTTCCGTTGAAAAAAAGAGATACGCACTTCAGCTTATGGGCATCATGAGTCTGATTGTCTTCTTTGTCCTTCGATGGATCAACAACTACGGCGACCCGACGCCATGGACATATCAACGAGATATCACGTATACAGTTCTGTCCTTCTTCAACGTTCAAAAATATCCGCCTTGTCTTCATTACCTGTGCTTTACACTCGGTATTGCTCTTGTGCTTTTGGGTATTTTGGAAGGTAAGAACCTTCAGCGATTGCGTCCAGTTACACTCTTTGGAAAAGTAGCACTATTCTATTATGTGATCCACATTTATACGATACATGTCCTGGCACTGATTACAGTCTCTTTGATAGGCTACCCGTGGCAAACAATGACCTTTTTTGGACATCATGGCCAAGCTCATCCGCTTACAAAAGGACATTATGGTTTCAGTCTCGGCGCAACGTATCTGATATGGATAAGCATTGTCTGCCTGCTCTATCCGTTATGCGTCCGTTGGAATTCCTTTAAGCACAAAAACAAGTTTCAATGGTGGGTGAGTTACGTCTGAGCATTCCTGTTTGCTGGAAGGTGGCTATTTGAGCGACTTCAGGACCGCCAAACATGGGGGTGCAGAATCAAACTCACTCATTCATAAGACGTTAGCTATACTCACAAAAAAAATGTCCTTTAACTGCAGTCTTTTTGTCGTCAAGTAAGGAGCATTTTGTCCTGGTAATATTGTAACTAATCTGGGTACTTTCGTTCCATCAGACAACTGGGCGAAGCCGCATCAAGTATGGTACTTTTGACAACCAGAAAATTTGACAATGCGGTACCTCCTTTTACTAATTGGACTGTTTCTGTTTTTTGAATCCGCTATCGGGCAGAACAAATCGCTTGACAGTCTTTACCTAACGTTACAGGAACATCCTAAGGAAGATACGATTCGGGTGAAGACCCTGGTCAGCATTTGCCGCCTTGAGGTTCTTTTTCAGCCCATCAAGAATAAGGAGCACGCAGAAGAAGCGCTCAGGATCTCTAAAAAAATCAATTTCGTCAGAGGAATTGGAAACGCTAACCGTTACATCGCCAATTACTATCACGTCGTGGGCGAATATCCCCTGGCAATAAAGCATACTTATGACATGTTGAGGGCATTTGAGCGGATTCCTTACGCTATTGGCCTCAGTCAGGCGTATCAGTTGCTTGGGATCCTGTATGATGATGCAGGCGATCTGGAAAAAGCGAAAGACTGTTACAGCAATGCTATTGAGCTCTGTAAAAAAGCGGACCTCAAAAAGGAGTTAGGATATTGTTATAACAACCTGGCCGCGCTGCATTTCGGTGCTTCGGAATTTGTCAAGGCTCATGAGTTCTTTTTGAAGTCAATAGAAATAAGACGAGAAATTAAAGACGAGCGCGGCCTTTCTACGTCGTATGGAAACCTGGCCTCTGTTTATGTAAAGCAGGAAAGGTATAATGACGCGTTGGTTTATTTTGAAAAAGCGTTGCCGCTTGCAAAAAAAATGGACTATCTGGAGCGCATAGCAAATATCTATGAAGGCATGGGTGAAATGTATACGTTGACTGGCGAGTATGAAAAAGCAGAGAGCTATTTACTTAATGCCATCTCTCTCGAACGAAAGTTAAATAACAAGAAGCAGCTGCAAACAACTCATAATTACCTGGCGTCACTGGAGACAAAAAGAAGAAGATTTGAGAAGGCTTTGCAGTACGTTGAGTCGGCAAACCAATACAAGGATAGTATATACACAGAAGATAAAGCAAAACAAATTGCAGACATCGGAGCTCGTTATGAGGTCGAGAAAAAAGACCAGGCCATACAATTGCTGGAGCGAGACAGAAGAATTCAACTGATATGGACAAATATTCTGATAGTGGTGTTGGCGCTGTTAGTGATTTTATCGGTTGTGACCTATCGCTTAATGTTGTATCGTGAACGAAAGAACCGGAAAATACTTAATCTGGAAATTGATCAGCTCGAAACACAACATCAGGAGCTATCGGAGAAGTTTAAAAATGTGTTGACTGGCGGAAGTGAAGGATCACTGGAATCGCAGGATCAAGGTCTGTTAAAAAAAGCTATCAAAATAGTGGAGGATAACATTGGTGATTCGAAGTTTACTGTTGAGACCATGGCCAAAGAAATTGGGATGAGCCGTACAAATTTGCACCGGCGGATAAAAGCCATCACGGGATTTCCTCCAAGCGAATTGATTAGAAATATTCGACTGAGAAAAGCTGCCACACTTCTCCTTAACCAGACGGAGTCGGTATCTCAGATAGGTTATATTGTCGGTTTTGAAGATCACTCTTATTTTTCAAAGTCGTTTAAGAAACAGTTTGGCGTTCCTCCGTCTGAATATCTGAGAACACGGGTCACTGATTTGCACTGATTTAGGGATTACACTGATGGGAACACGGATTTGGGTCACGGATTTGCACGGATTCGAAGAAGACACTGATGGGAGCGGGATTCACCTCCGTGGGAATCCTTTAATCCGAGTAATCCGTGTCTGAGTAATCCGTGTCAAAGATTGTAAGGATTTATGGGAGGCGGATTTTGGGATTGACCCGAGTATTTAATGTAAGATTATATTCAGTTAGGCAAATGCCCAGTTGTGTTGCACGAATTAAAACATAAGGACATTACTGAAAAGATAATCGGAGCTTCCTTTGAGGTTCATAAGTTTTTAGGGAACGGATTTCAAGAGGTAATTTATCAGCGGGCTTTAGCATTGGAGTTGAGACAGGCAGGGCTTCCTTTTGCGAGAGAAATTAGCCAAAACATTTTCTACAAAGACTTGCCTGAACCTATTGGCAGGCGGAGAGCAGATTTTGTTGTCGACGGCAAGGTACTGGTGGAACTCAAGGCAGTGATTGAACTTCAGGATGTACACCTTGCTCAAGTATTGAACTATCTCAAAGCTTACAGACTAGATGTTGGCTTGTTAATCAACTTTGGAAGTAAAAGCCTAACCTTCAAACGACTTGTCCTTTAAAACCGAATCCGTGAAATCCGTCGATCTGTGCTATCCGTGTTAAGTGCTATTTTTTGGCAGGTGAATTGTAAACACACTACCATTACCTTCACCGGTCTCTACTTTTATTTCGCCTCCATGCGCTTTCACAATATCATAACTTAACGAAAGTCCCAACCCAGTCCCCAGACCAGTGGGTTTGGTGGTGAAGAAGGGTTGAAAGATTTTGTCCAATATGTTTTGAGGAATGCCGTTGCCGTTGTCTTTTACTGAAATCAAAACGTTATCACCTGATTTTTTCGTGCTCACTGAAATAGTGGGTACGTATCCACCTTCGATTTGTGCCTTTTTCTCTTTAACTGCATAAAATGCATTATTGATTAGATTAAGAATCACTCGTGCTATATCCTGTCGAATGATATTCAGGGTTCCGATTGTTTTATCGTAATCGGTGTTCAAGGAAGCATTGAACGTATTGTCTTTGGCGCGAAGGCCATGGTAGGAGAGACGGACGTATTCATCGCACAACGCATTAATATCAGTGGATTCCTTAACGCCGCTGCTACTGCGACTGTGTTGCAACATTCCCCTTACAATTGCATCGGCGCGTTTGCCATGGTGACCTATTTTTTCTTCGTTACTAATAATATTCTTTACTATCTCTCTTACTTCCCCCAAATTTCCTTTTTCAATCCCCTCATCCATTTCAGCAAGTAATTCTTTATTCACTTCTGAGAAATTATTGACAAAGTTCAACGGGTTTTGAATTTCATGTGCAATGCCTGCCGTGAGTTCTCCGAGTGACGCCATCTTTTCCGATTGGATGAGCTGGGATTGTGTGGACCTAAGATTAGCCAGTGTAGATTCTAAGACCTTATTTGCTTTTTGTTTTTGGCGATTGTTATGAAAGAGGATAAAGGCAATAATTGAAAAAACACCAAGGCCACCAAGTAGCAAATATTTCTGAAGGCGGTTCTGATATTCCTTTTGTGTCGCTATGAGTTCCTGTTGTTGTTGCTGTGCATCAAAATCAATATTCTGAAATTCCTGTGACTGCTTTGTGCTAAGGC
>DATHIE010000837.1:0-2689 GCA_035316905.1 Chryseolinea sp.
ATTTCACGTCCGCTTCTACGCGATAAATACGATCAGCCTTATCGTTAAAGGTGTCATAGTTTAACTCATCGATGACAAAGAGAATTATGATCAGGCTGGCAGCAACGCCGATAGCCAGACCAACAACATTGATGAGAGAATAGAAGCTGTGCTTCCGGAGGTTTCGCCATGCGATGGTTAGGTAATTCTTGAACATGATTGAAGCTTTTTTATTTTCAAATAATAGCGACTGCGTTTGTGTCTTTCTCAATCCGGCCGTGTTACCAAACGATCGTAATACATCGTGGTATGCATCCAGGAATCGTGTTCCTTTCTCCATTTCTGCTTCCACAGCAGAGCAAAAATGATCAATAATCTCATCCTGAAAGCCTTCAATTACAATTCCCCGGTAATTGAGATCTTTCACAATAAAATCAATATGCTCGCTGTTTAGTCGAACCATAAGGCAGAGGGCGATACCTAAGTCAGTTAGGTATTAGACGCAGTTATTCCGGTACTGGTTGCATGGAAAAAAATCGCAGGGTAAAATTTTCTTTCCCTTACTAATGAGTGGGGATGTCGGCTCAGGTGTTGATTATCTCTCCTCCGTTGGGGTGTATGACTTGTCCGGTGATGTATGAGGATTCATCGCTCCCGAGGAACACATACGCATGGGCAATTTCCACGGGTTGGCCGGCTCTGCCAAGAGGAGTATTGGTGCCAAATGTCGCCACTTCTTTGGGCTTGAACGTTGTGGCGATCAGCGGTGTCCAAACAGGTCCGGGAGCCACTCCATTAACTCGGATTCCTTTGTCGGCAAAGTAGGAAGACAGGGAACGCAACAATGAGACAATCGCACCTTTTGTTGCCGCATAGTCAATAAGATGACTGCTGCCGCGGTAGGCCGTCACAGAAGTAGTGTGGATTAATGAAGCTCCCTTTTTAAGAAACTTTTCCGCAGCCTTCACCAAATACAGATGGGAGAATATATTGACTTCAAAGGTTCGCTGGATCTGGCGTTTGGTTATTTTCGATAGCTTATCCTGTGGGTATTGCACCGCGGCATTGTTAATTACAATGTCCAACTTCTTGTAGGCGTCAATGGCAGCCTTAACAATACGTTTGCAGTGATTTTCGTCGCTGACGTCGCCCTGTAAAAGGATATGGCGCGCACCAAGCTCTTTCACGCGCTGCGAAGTTTGCCGTGCGTCCTTCCGATCTTTATAATAGGTAAGAACCAGATCCGCGCCTTCCTTTGCATACATGAGCGCAATCGCTTTACCAATACCACTATCAGCACCGGTAATGATTGCGACTTTACCAGCAAGCCGATGAGTCTTTTTCAAATTTTCAACAACAGGCACAGGTTTAAGCTTGCGTTCCTTTCCCTGTGCACTTCTCTCAATTGACTGCCGTTTTCTGGCCTTGTGCTTCCGAGACGATTTCATGGGCACAACATTATTTCATGGGCTCTTCTGCATTGACGTCCTCAGCCTTTCTTCTTTTTTCCCTTTCTTCCTCCTCTTCTACAGTGAAGCCGGTGTCTCTTGAACTATTTTCCGGAGCTGCGACCTGTTCCTCCTCCTTTTCAACGTTCGTTACCTGATCTTGCTCGTCTTCATTGAGACCGCGGTCTTCAACAGTCTTTCGCGGTCCGTTGGACTTCAGGGTCCGGGTCGAATTCTGTTTGGAATGCAATCTTTTAGTTTTGTTTTTTGTCTTGGCTTTCATAACTATTTCTTTTGACCTGAATATCCAAAAGGAAAAAACATACCAAAATGAAAGGCGCACCGATAGACCGCATCGAGTCCATGATCTATAAGGCATGTGGAAGCTTTTGCGTGATGAGGAAAAATATCCACTGACGTGAAATAATACAAAAGACCGACGCACAAAAAACGAGTCCCGATAGGGACGCTACACTGGTAGCCAAAATCAATCGTCGAAATCAAATCCCGTAGGGATGACACAAATGAAAGTTGCAGAAATGAGGAACGGATAGAAAATTGTACACAACCATCGCCGGTTCGCCGGGGTTTGTTTGTTTCCACGAGAGCTCATATATCGCCGTCGTGTCATCCCTAAAGGGATTTAATACACAACTGCCATTTTTTTACCAGTGTATTTTATTTCACCACGGTCTGTCTACAGGAGATTTCGTTCGCTGATGGATTTAGTAATCGCTCTTGACTTTCAGGCATACTTGAAACTATCGGCACAGGAACAATGCCGTCGCAAGCCTCAATACTGCGAAATCAATAGTCCATCACCTATTCTCTCTCTCTCCCTTATCATTTGACAAAACAGGCTTAGGAGATACCACTGGTTTGTCTAAATACTTGAACAACGCAACGTATAAAATTATCGCAGAGAGTACGCCAATAAGAAATCCAAATAACGGAACCATCGCTGCCGTAAAGTACATGAGCGCACGGTGAAACCAATTCTTCGACAATACTTCGCGCAATTCAACTTTTTTAACCATTCCGTGTGCGACATACAATAGTATGCCCCCGATACATGCCATAGGGACGTGCTCCAGGTAGCTCGCCAGGAACGCGGCCAGCAGAAGCTTGAAAGTGAACTTTGCTATGCCGGAAAGCGGCGATATGGCCCCGACCTTGATGTTCACGGCAGTCCGCGCCAATGCCCCGGTGTGAGGAAACCCATTAAGAAGAGGTGTGACGATATTGACGATCCCTTGTCCCCA
>DATHIE010000838.1:0-18326 GCA_035316905.1 Chryseolinea sp.
AAAACCATGTACACTCCCAACAAGGTCAGTCCACCTGTTACTCCCAGCAAGATGGTGGGGAAGATGGCATAGAAGGGGACAAGAAATGCGTACAGGAACCATCCGCCACATCCAGGAGCGATCAGTCCGACAAATGTGAAAATGCCCAGGATCCCAAAAACAAAAGCACCAATAAAGAGTTTTTCTTTCCAGCTAAGATCAGCCAATGCATCTTCGTCTGTATCTTCAGCAGTGTACTCGCCTCCTATGCCTTTAACGATTGCGTCTATGCCGGCCGTTACACCCCCATCATAGTCGTCTTTCCGGAAGTGCGGAGCAATTTCATTTCGGATTATTCGGCTGCAGAGTGCATCGGTCAATACACCTTCCAGTCCGTACCCAACTTCAATTCGCATTTTGTGATCATCGACGGAGATCAGCAACAGGGCGCCATTGTCCTTAGCCTCTCGACCAAGCTTCCACTTCTCAGCTACACGCAGTGAGTACTCCTCAACAGATTCTCCATCAAGAGACTTGACGATAAGAATTGAAATTTGATTTGATGTCGAATCTTCGAATGCACGAAGGCGGTTTTCCAATAAATCGGCCGTTTGTTGAGAAAGGACTTTTGCGTCGTCATGGACCCTGAGACCCCATAATTCCGGAATCGGTTTTTGCGCTAATGACGCGACGCTCAGGGTCACGAGGATTGCAAGACAACAAGCAAACCTCAAGAAACCTGTTGTCCCTTGGAGCATGAATTTGGCAGCTCTTAAATTTGATACTTTCATATAGTTACCACGAGTCGCTTGATCCACCGCCGCCAAAACCTCCACCACCGCCGAAGTCAGAACCCGAGCCCCACGATGAACCTGAGCTACCTCCTCCAAATCCTCCCATGGGTCCAACCCATCCGCTACCCGACGACCAATAGCCTCCACCACCCCTGCCACCTCGCCCCTTACGTGATGCAATGATGATTATGATGATCAATATCACCAGTGTTGTCAGAGGTGATCGACGCGATGATTTCCTGCGCTGGGGAGGATCGTCGTTCTTATACTCGCCTTTGATAGCCTGAATGATGGCGGTAACTCCAGCTTGCACGCCTCCATCGTAATCGCCCTGACGAAAATGGGGTGCTATTTCATTTCTATTGATTCGACTGGATAATGCATCTGTCAACACCCCCTCCAATCCGTAACCAGCTTCAATCCGCAGTTCTCTATCGTCGATAGCAATAAGCAGCAATACACCGTTGTCTTTTTCGGCTTTACCAAGCTTCCACGCTTCCGCGACACGCAGAGAGTAATCTTCTATAGGTTCGCCTTGTAGTGAACGCATGGTCAAAACAGCGATTTGGTTGCTAGTGGAATCTCTTTCAGATTTTAGCATCGACTCCAGCATCGCTTCACTCTGGGCAGAGATAATATTCGCCTCATCGTGTACCCACTTTCCTCCGTGCTCCGGTATTGCGAGCTGACCGAGGCAGATGAACGGCAGAAGAACAAGTAGTACGGAGAATCTCAATATCATCAGGTTAGAATGGGTTTCAGGCTATCGGAGTTGATCAACTGACTCGAAGATCATCGGGCAATTCGTTAACATCATCGTCAGTTTTCTTAAAACCTTTTTCCAGAAGAAGGTCACCACACCGTTGGATGCCTCTTTCAAGGCCTTCAATGATTTTTCCAGCGCGAATCTCGGCGACAAGATCGGCAACAATCATATCCCATTGCTTCTGTTCAACAACCTTACTGATTCCCTTATCCGCCATTACCATTACTTCATGTTCGAAGAAAGAAATAAAGATCATGATGCCTGTGCGCTGTCTCGTGTTAAAAACTTCTTCTTCCAGAAATGCATTTTCGGCGCGTTGTCTGGTCGTCTGATCCATATAAACCTGGCTTAATAACAGTCGCTTGACTACCTCGGAAAAGTTTGGAATTAGCGCCCCTGCTACACCACCCAGAATTACGATAAAAAAGATAAAGACTGGATCATAGAATAAGGTGTTGCTTGCGTTGCTGATGATATATCGATCAAGGACGATCATTGTCATAAAGGCAAGAGACGCCCCGATAAGACTGCCTTTATAGTTTGCGATCAAATAACGACCACTACGTTCAACTATCACTGGAACTATTTCACCAGAGATTGTGTCTTCCGCAATTTTGACGGCGTCTTTTATCCGCTGAAGATCTGAATCTTTAAATCTCTTTTTGATGTTCATGCAGAATGGTTATTTTAGAAAGACCGGTAATAGAGAATTGTTTTCGCGTGAAGATAGTCACGCAATTCTTAAACTTATTACTCTTTGCACTGTTTTAAGTAAAGTTGGATCGTATTCTCCAGTCCATAATAAAGAGCGTCACATATTAATGCATGTCCGATTGAAACTTCGTCAAGTTCTGGAATGCTTTGGACTAGATACTTGAGATTGTTCAGATCCAGATCGTGACCAGCATTAACTCCTAGGCCAGCCTTACGCGCTATCGACGCGCTTTCGATATATGGCTTCACAGCTACTTCCCTACTCACATGATATTCGTGCGCATAAGGTTCTGTATACAACTCTACCCTGTCCGCTGAAATTTTCGCTGCCCCTTCAATCATTCTTGGAGAGGGGTCAACAAATACAGATACGCGTACCCCCGATGATTTTATTTGTTGAACAACTTCCTTTAGAAAACTTGCGTGCTTCAGAGTGTCCCACCCTGCGTTCGAAGTAATTGCGTCAGGCTCATCAGGTACCAGTGTGGCCTGGGCTGGTCGGACTTCCTTGATCAGTTTCAAATATCGATCATCAGGATATCCTTCGATATTGAATTCTGTCTTGACTAATTTCTTAAGATTGATAACATCTGAATAACGTATGTGTCGCTCATCAGGACGAGGATGGACCGTTATGCCTTGCGCACCAAAACGTTCACAATCCAACGCGGCTTTTACAACGTCGGGATTATTTCCACCCCGTGCATTACGGAGTGTCGCGATTTTATTAATATTGACGCTAAGTCTGGTCATAATTTAGAATAGCCGATTGCGATCAGGAGTTTAACTTGATGAAACGGAAATCGTTTCGAAATTTACACTAATGGAAATTCTTCTATGAGCCTCAAGCAACAAATTGATAATGATATTAAGAAAGCAATGCTCGCCAAGAGTAAGGAAGAGCTAGAGGCATTGCGAAGTATTAAGTCATTGATCCTCCTTGCTGAAACGGATAAAGGGGCATCAGCGGAGATTTCTGCAGAAACTGAAAACAAACTATTGATGAAGGCCGCCAAGCAACGTAAAGAATCCGCGGATATCTTCAACCAGCAAAATCGCGCTGACCTCGCAGACAAGGAATTGTTACAGCTTGAAGTAATTAACAGATACTTGCCCAAACAGCTTTCGGAACAGGAAATTGAAAATGTGATTAAGTCGATAATACAACAAGTGGGCGCGAAGGGTCCACAGGACATGGGTAAGGTGATGGGCACAGCCACAAAGACGCTTGCCGGCCAGGCAGACGGCAAGATTATTTCTGAAATTGTTAAAAGGCTTCTGACCAGTTGAGCGGTATTGACATTGTTTTGGGCCTCCTGATCTTAATTGGAGCCTATCACGGCTACAAGGCTGGCTTTCTTTTGGAATTGTTTTCACTCGTCGCAATTGTGCTGGGGGTTTTAGCTGGTTTTAAGTTTATGGGTTGGGCAATGGTCGTGCTCGGCGAAAAGGTGAATGTTAATAAAAACGTGCTTCCGTACGTGGCCTTCGCAGCCGTTTTTATAGCAGTCGTTATTGTCGTAAACCTCCTCGGAAGACTCGTAAAAGCATCGGTTGATAAGAGCTTTCTCGGGCCAGTCGACGAAGTGGGTGGTGCGGTTGTCGGCCTTCTTAGAACTACTTTTGTTTTTAGTATAGCGTTATGGATTGTTGATTCGCTTAAACTTTCCTTCATGTCTGAATGGACGGAGGATTCCTGGCTTTATCCGATGGTGGCCGGCATTGCGCCAAAGTTTACCCACTGGATTAGCGGATTCTTTCCCTTTTTTAAGGATGTTTTTTGAGTTGGCCTGGTAGCTTTAAACTTTTCGTTCTCATTAATATTTTTATTTAATTATCTCGGCAATTGAAACTATGGGATTAGAGGTCAAAGAAGAGAATGGATTTCGTTACGTGGAGGAAGGTCAGGGACCTGTATTGCTTCTTTTACACGGTTTGTTTGGAGCCCTCAGTAATTGGGAAGGTGTCGTGAGTGGATTTTCACGGAACTTCCGGGTGATTATACCGATGTTGCCAATCTACGAGATGCCCATCCGCGAAGCTGGGTTAGACGGATTAAGGAAGTTTGTTGAAGATTTTGTGGCTCTTAAGAACCTCGATGATATGATTTTGGTCGGCAACAGTCTTGGCGGCCACGTTGCTCTTATTTATACCCTGAAGAACGAGGCAAAGGTCAAGAAACTGATACTTACGGGTAGTTCTGGACTATTCGAGGATTCAATGGGAGGATCTTATCCGAAGAGAGGTAATTATCAGTATATAAAGGAACGGGTTTCCTATACATTCTACGATCCAGAGGTTGCCACAAAAGAGCTGATCGACGAAGTGTTTGAGATCACCAATAGTATTCCGAAATGTCTCAGGATTGTGGCGATCGCGAAATCGGCGCAGCGAAATAATTTGGCTGAGGACATTCCGCAAATCAAAGTTCCAACGTTATTGGTATGGGGATTGAACGACACAATTACTCCACCGCTGGTGGCCCATGAATTCAATAGACTTATCCCAAATTCTGAGCTGAGGTTTATCGATAAATGTTGTCATGCACCCATGATGGAACACCCGGAAAAGTTTAATGAACTTGTGGAGGAATTCTTAAGTTAATAGAGAAAGCAATCCAGGAACGCACGAGAATGATCGCTGAAGACCTTATAAACCATATGATTCCTCCCTTAAAGGGAACGGATGATGCACATAAGGCCATTGTGTGGATGGAAGAATTCCGTTGTAACTATATGCCTGTCGTTGAGGACGGCAAATTGTTGGGTTTCATTTCAGAAGAAATAATTTTAGAAACGAACGAAATTGATAAGGCCGTAAGGGATTTTAATCTCGTTGGAAAGAACTGCTACGTACAACTTGATACACATTTCTACGATATACTTAAAATAGCCGCCGACAATAAACTGCAAGTCGTCGGAGTCCTAAACGAAGATCAAAGTTACTGCGGATTGATCACCGTGCAGGACACACTTACGTCATTTGCTCAGACGGCTGCGGTTCAATTGCCAGGAGGGATCCTTGTTCTTTCAATGAATCACGTCGATTACTCATTGTCTGAGATCAGCAGGCTTATTGAAGAAAATCACGCGAAGGTCTTGAGCAGTATAGTTAAAGAAGATCCGCTCGACCCCTCCAAGCTTAGATTGACATTGAAGATTAATCAGGTTGATTTGCTGCGTATCGTGGCAACGCTTGAGCGTTTCGGTTATAAAGTCATCGGTAGATATCAGGAAACGAAACCCGTCGGCGACGGAAAAGAGCGCATTGACATGCTGCTTCGTTATCTCGACATTTAATTCCAATCATGCCTTTGTGCATTGCTGGGGTGTTCCCTATCTTTAATATAGCTTCGGAAAAACCGGCATTGCCGAAACCAAAAATCATACTTCATGAGAATTGCTGTGCATGGAAAAGAGTTCAACCGCGTATCAGCGCCTTTTATCGCCCGCATTTTTGAAATTCTCTCGGAACACAAAGCTGAGCTCCTCGTTTCTTCAAAATTCAATCAGTATCTCAAAAAACCATTGATCCATTATGATTATTCAACCTATAGCTCTGGGGTTGAACTGCAAGACATTCAGCTGTTCGTAAGCATTGGCGGCGATGGTACTTTGCTGGAATCCATAACTCACATCGGCAAGTCTGAAATCCCAGTGCTAGGTATTAATACCGGCAGGCTCGGCTTTTTGGCAACTATCAGCAAAACCGAAACCGAAAAGGCACTTGAAAGTATATTCGAAGGATCCTATACTCTCGATAAGCGCGCCGTGCTTAAGCTTGAAACAAACAAGGATCTGTTTGAACCGCTAAATTTTGCGCTCAATGATTTTACGGTGATGAAAAAAGACTCGTCGGCCATGATCACAATCCACACCTATATCGACGGCGAGTTTCTGAATTCTTACTGGGCCGACGGAATAATCGTCTCGACTCCAACCGGGTCGACGGGCTATTCCTTGAGCTGTGGCGGCCCGCTGATCTTTCCACGATCCGGAAATTTTGTAATCACACCCGTTAGCCCGCATAACCTGACCGTGCGCCCTATTGTGGTCGCTGATAGTTCGGAAATCACTTTTCAGGTTGAGGGAAGAAGCAAGCGATTCCTTGTGTCTCTTGACTCGAGGATGTCATCAGTAGATAGTTCAATAAGGCTAAAAGTCAGGAAGGCTGACTTCAAGGTGCACCTCGTTCAGCTTGAAAGCAACCACTACTTTAAGACCCTGCGTCAGAAGTTGAATTGGGGCCTTGATATAAGAAATTGATTTTTTATTAGATTTGTAATTGCCGTGACTGTCAAATCCTACTTTTACCATTAATGAGAAAGTTTCTACTACTAGCTCTTGCCGTATTGTTTTTTTCGCTTGCTCCGGAGGCCGAAGCGCAGATCAATCGAAGAAGCATTAAGAAAAACAACAAAAGAATGTCCAGCTTCCGCGGCAAAAAGAGCTGGTTTGGTAAGGAAAAGATTTACAACATGATTGGTTTGTCAGTCAATGCGCTGAACTACTACGGCGATATTTCGCCTAAACCGTCGAGTTTCAGTACAGACATCTCGTTCACGCGACCGGCGTTCGGCCTTGTTTTTTCACACCGCTTTGGGCCGAGATATGCATTGACGGCTTCATATTCATATGGTACGATAAAAGGGTCAGACGTAGAGTCCGCCGACCAGGGAGATTCTGACAATGGCGTATATCGATATCAACGAAACCTATCTTTTCGAAATCGCATCAATGAACTTTCTGTTGTCGCAAGCTTCGACCTCTTTGAAAATTCCGCGACATATATAAGCCGCGTACCCTGGACGCCTTATGTGTTCATTGGTCTGTCAGCGTTTCTGCACAATCCACAGGCAGAAGCTCCAGCGTTTGATTTGCAAGGCAACCCGCTTCCCCAGGCAGGTGAATGGGTCGATCTCCAATCGCTTGGTACAGAAGGACAAAACGCCCAGCTCCAAACGGGTGACTCAAACTATGGACTGAGTCCCTATAAAAAACTTCAGGTGGCAATACCATTTGGATTAGGAGTGCGTTTTAGATTGAACGAAGTGCTGGACTTCTCATTTGAAACCGGTTTCAGATTCCTCTTTACGGACTATATTGATGACGTGAGCGAGAACTACGTTGACCTCGGCGTATTTGGGAGTAATGAATTGGCAAAGGCAATGTCGTATAGGTCTAACGAGGTCGCTACACCAACATCCACTTACACCGGACGGGACGGACAGAACTACTCCGTAATTCCCGGTTATGGTGCTGAACATCCAAGTAACACGAGGGGTAAGGACAGCAACAATGATACTTTCATGGTAACTACGCTTAAAGTCACCTACATAGTTGGAAAGACATTCCATAGAGCCAAATTCCGGTAATGGTTTCTTTTGCAAAGCAATTCATATTTGTGGGGTTATTGGCCTGTTTCGCATCCGCTGCGTACTGTCAAAGTTCTGAAGTTGGTTTTGGGTTGGGGACCTTCAATTACAGCGGTGATCTTGTCAGAGGTTATAATTTTAAATACTCCAAGCCGGCAGCTACTGCGTTTTACCGTGCTAACCTCAGCAAAGTAGTAAGCTTTCGTGTAGCATTGACCGGAGGCCAAATCGGAGCAAGTGAAAAACCGATAGATGCTTTCGCTGACACTCGAAACGCTTCATTCAATCTTTTTCTGCTAGAGGCATCCACCGTAATGGAATATCATTTCCTGAATTGGAGAGATACAAAACGTTTTGTCAGGTTTACACCATACCTTTTTGGCGGACTTGGTTTGTTTGGAATTTCTGGCGTGGAGGATAAAACGGCCGAATACAGTAACGTGCAGGCGGCAATTCCCTTTGGAGGAGGCATTAAGTACGTCTATAATCCTAAGTGGTATTTCTCGCTGGAATTTGGCGTTCGAAAGACCTTTTTTGATTATCTCGACAATATTTCTTCCGGCGACGCCCGATTTAAGAATTATCAATACGGCAACCCTAACGATACAGATTTGTACTATTTTTTGGGTATTACCATTACGCGTACCTTTTACAATATCCCTTGCCCGACTAACCCTTATAAGTAATCAGGGCTATTTAGTTTTAGCGCCATCTAGTAAACTATAAATCCAATATTCTTTTACTAATTTTGGACCCTTGTGGCTTCATATAAGGAACATATAGACTTCAATAACTTGCCAAAGCACGTAGCTGTGATTATGGACGGCAACGGTAGATGGGCAAAAAAGAAGGGCGCAATGCGAATTTTTGGGCATAAAAATGCCGTAGAGGCAGTCCGGGATATTACGGAGGGCTGTGGCGAATTGGGAATCAAGTACCTAACGCTTTATGCTTTTTCCACGGAAAACTGGAGCCGGCCTAAAGCGGAAATCGACGGCCTGATGGAGCTATTGGTGAATACGCTTAAGCAAGAAATCAAACGGTTGACTGAAAATCATGTAAAGCTCCGAACGATTGGAGATACGTCCCATCTTCCCAAGGAATGCCAACAAAATCTCGAATGGGCAATTGACCAAACTAAAAACAATAGCGGTCTTACCCTGATCCTTGCTTTGAGCTATAGCGGCCGGTGGGAACTTCTTAAGGCCGCCCAGGCTATTGCAAAGGACGTTCAGGAGGGGAAAATAACCCCGGAAGAACTTAATGAAAGCCGTTTTGAAAACTATTTGCAAACTTCTGGCATCCCAGATCCGGAGCTTCTCATTCGTACCAGCGGCGAATTGAGGGTTAGTAATTTTCTTCTGTGGCAAATAGCATACACAGAACTGTACATCACACCCACACTTTGGCCAGATTTTCGAAAAGAACACCTTTATGAGGCAATCTGGTCATACCAGCAAAGAGAACGCAGGTTTGGAAAAACAAGTGAACAATTGAATCCGGTAAGCTGATGAAGCGATTTTTATTCTTAGTCATTCTGACAATCGTTGCTGTTGATGGATGGGCTCAGTTCAGAAGGAACAGAACAGATCGTCCTGCCAATCTTTCTGAATCGAATTTGAATTATACTAACCCCGTAGAATATACAATCGCCGGAATCGAGGTCACCGGCCTAAATGTCCTCGATAAAAATGCAATGGTCTCCCTGACTGGTTTGAAAGTGGGTGATAAAATCAAAATCCCCGGCGACGGAATTTCAAATGCGATCAGAGCCTTGTGGAAACACGGTTTGGTTGGCGATGTAACTATTAAAGTTGACAGGATCGAGGGAGAAAATGTGTACCTCAATATTGTTCTTTCCGAGAGACCGCGCCTTACCGGATTCTTTTTTGATGGCATTTCAAAGTCACAGGAAGGTGGCTTAAAAGATGACCTTAAATTGATTCGGGGAAAAATCGTAAACGACGCTATGGTCCGCAATACCGAGCTGGCCGTAAAAAAGTATTTTGTTAAAAAGGGATTTCTAAACACGGAGGTGAAGATCCTTCAGCAAAAAGACACTCTTAATCGCGATGGCATAAGGTTAAAGATCACTGTCAATCCGAAATCGAAAGTTAAGATCAACAAAATATCATTCGAAGGAAACGAAAGCCTCTCCGATGCGAAGCTCAAGAGCAAAATGAAAAAAACGCACGAGCACGCGCGCTTCTCTTTACACCGGAGTCTTCTAAAAGGAATATTTACACTTAATTTCAGAGACTCAAGCCATGTTGTAAGTCCAAAGCAATTGAAGGAATTTCTATCTGACAACATCAAGCCCAACATCTTCGCTGGTTCAAAATTCATTAAGAGCGACTATGAAGATGATAAGAAGAAAGTGCTCGACTACTACAACACTCAAGGCTACCGGGATGCCGAAATTGTTTTAGACACAGTTTACGCATACAATGACAAGGCTATAAACGTTGATTTTGTTATTTCAGAAGGACCAAAATATTATTTCCGGAACATCATTTGGACAGGGAACTATATATACACCGACAAACAACTTGGAGCAGTGTTGGGTATCAATAAAGGTGATGTTTATAATAAGGAACAAATAGAAAAGAAGCTTCAATTTAATCCAAAGGGAATTGACATCAGCGGCCTTTACATGGACGATGGATATTTGTTCTTCAGAATCAACCCTGTGGAGGTCGCCGTGGCTGGAGACTCGATTGACGTCGAGATGCGAATATTCGAGGGAGAGCAGGCTACCATCAATGAAGTAACCATCTCCGGTAATGACCGCACAAGCGATCACGTAATAAGACGGGAACTCAGCACAATACCGGGACAAAAATTCAGACGTTCGGATATAATTCGCACGCAGCAAAGACTCGGACAGCTTGGATACTTTGCTCCAGACAAGATAGGTCAGAACCTTGTTCCCAATCAGCAGAACGGAACCGTAGATATCGAATGGCAGGTTGAGGAGCAATCGAATGACCAGGTTGAATTGTCTGGTGGTTGGGGAGGCTATTATGGGTTTGTTGGGACGTTAGGACTAACGTTTAATAACTTTTCTATACGAAACATTCCGCATTTGAAGAATTGGAAACCACTTCCTGTGGGAGATGGTCAACGGTTGTCTCTTAGAATGCAAGCGAATGGTAAGTCATTCCAAAGCTATAGTTTTTCATTTACCGAGCCCTGGATGGGAGGACGCAAACCCCATTCATTTAGCGTGAGTTATGTTAGATCATTATCCCGATACGCCGGACAAGGTGCGACCAGTTACAATGATCTAAACTCAATGTTGAAGGCAGACAACGTCTCGGTAGGATTGGGGAGGATGCTTGAATGGCCGGATAATTATTTTTCACTTACTAATGCGCTCGGTTTTGCGATTTACACCTTGCAGAATATCGACTACGGAATCGGATGTACAAACTGCGCTTCGCATGCCATTACTTTTAACACGACACTTTCAAGGAATAGCGTAGACAATCAGATGTATCCTACACAGGGTTCGACGATTTCCCTGAGTCTGATTTTGACACCACCTTATTCCGCATTTAATGGTATGGATTATACTACAGCCACCGCAGAAGAAAAGAACAAGTGGCAGGAATATCACAAGTGGATGTTTGATGCCAGGTACTATTTACCTTTGGACAACAAGAAAAAACTTGTGTTGGAGGCTAAAGCTCACTTTGGATTTATTGGTGCGTATGATTTTGAAAAGACCGGAATTGGACCCTTTGAGCGATTTGTATTGGGTGGAAGTGGTCTAGCTGGTGGATTCAATTCTTTCGTGCTTGGCAAAGAGATTATTGGCTTACGGGGTTATCAGGATAATCAGATAACCCCTCCCTCATACATCGCCGGAAACAGCCAGTCGCAAACTGGTGGTGTTGTTTATGAGAAGCTTGGCATTGAGCTGAGGTATCCTGTTACGACAGGGAATGCGGCTACCATTTACGGATTGGCCTTCGTTGAAGGTGGCAACAACTGGGGCAATTATCAGGACTTCAATCCGTTTAAAATGTACAAAGCGGCCGGATTTGGCGCTAGGATATTTATGCCGGCTTTCGGGCTAATTGGTCTCAATTGGGCCTACGGGTTTGACCAGGTCCCTCTTGGAAGCAACAGGTCTGTCAGTGGTTCTCAATTCCATTTTACAATAGGACAACAAATCAGATAAGCATGAGGTCTTATTTATTTACAATATTTTTTCTCATTTTCGGCCTGAATTTTGTCCCTTGCTCAGCTCAGCGATTTGGATATATCGATACCGATTTCATCCTGGGCAAAATGCCGGATTATAAGAAGGCACAGGACGAAATAAGTCAGCTTTCTGAAGCCTGGGAGAAGGAAATCCAGGAGAACAAGAAAAAAATTGATGGTATGTACAGTTCCTTGCAGGCTGAGCAGGTCCTGTTGACGGAAGAGATGAAAAAGGAACGTCTGGAGGCCATTCAAAAGAAGGAGACGGAGCTAAAGGAGTACCAAAAGAAAATTTTTGGTTTTGGGGGGCTGTTTTTCCTAAAAAAGCAGGAGTTGATCAAGCCCATCCAGGATAAGGTGTGGGACGCCGTCGACAAGGTGTGCAAGGAAAACAATCTTGCTATCATGTTCGATAAGGCAGGTGAGCTTGTGATGATCTACACGGACCCAAGGCATGACTATACCGACTTTGTATTGGACCAGTTGGGTTATGGAGACCCTAACGATAAGATAAAAAACTAAATTGAATTAATTGTGATGAGAAAACTCGTTTTACTTTTGGTGTTGGGGTTAGGAGCGCATTTATCCCATGCACAAACAGCGTCGGTGAAAATAGGTTATGCCGATGTGGGGTATATTATTGACCAGCTTCCTGAAGCAAAAGCAATTGAAGCAGAAATGAAGTCAACACAGACGCAGCTAAAAAATCAAATTGATGCGAAGGTTGCTGATTTTCAAAAGAAGCTGGCTGATTATAACGCCAACCTAAACACTATGCTTGACGCCGTTCGAGCAAATACAGAGCGCGAGCTTACGCAAATGCAGCAAAACATTGAAAAGCTTCAGGCAGATGCTCAAACTACCATTGAAACCAAGCAAAGACAATTATTGGATCCTGTTTACAAAAAAGTAGGCAAGGGAATCGAGGACGTTGCTAAGGAAAACGGTTTCACATTTATCTTAAGTCAACAAATAGGCGGTATGTACGATGTCATTCTTTACGGTGATGACAAGATGGACATCTCAGACCTTGTGTTGAAAAAACTTGGAGTTACGCCGAAGCCGGCGCCTACCACTCCGCCAACACAGCCCAAGTAATTCGGGTACTAAAGAAATAAGTCACGAAACCCTTCGAAATCCGAAGGGTTTTTTTTTTCATTTGTGTCCCCCTTAAAATTATGATAGTACCTAAATCTCTCAAACCCGGTGATAAAATTGGAATAGTCGCACCAGGTCGAAAGATTGGCCCAGAACAAATCGATGCAGCTGTCCAAACCTTTTCAAGTTGGCAGCTGAAAGTGGCTTTGTCACCAAACTTGTTTGCAAATGATCATGGCTACCTCGCGGGAAGGGATGAAGGCCGTCTCAGCGATTTTCAAAACATGATAGATGATCCGGAAATATCGGCGATTGTATGTGCACGTGGTGGATATGGAACTACTCGCATTCTTGACCGTTTGGACTTTCAACACTTGTTGAAGTATCCTAAGTGGATCGTCGGATTCAGCGACATCACGGCACTGCACCTCAGGCTAAATGTTTTAGGAATTCAAAGCATTCACTCGACCATGCCTGTCTTGTTTTCACAAGATGACTCGAAGCTGTCAATTGCGAGTCTGCGTCAATCTTTGTTTGGATCTGGCCAACTGATTAGCGCTCCTTCGAATACTAACAACAAACTAGGTTCGGCAACAGGCGAAATTATCGGAGGTAACTTGTCTTTGCTGGTGGATTCGCTCCTGACATCCGCCGACGCAGACTTTGTTGATAAAATATTAATTGTCGAAGAAATTGACGAGTACATTTACAAGATCGACCGAATGTTCACTCACCTTCTACGAGCCGGTAAACTATCGAGATTACAAGGTCTGGCTGTTGGCTACTTCTCCGATGTTAAAGATTCTGCCCCGGGATTCGGTGAGACCGTTGAACAGGTAATTTTGGACAAAGTCAGTCGATACAAGTTTCCGGTAGCATTTAACCTGCCTATCGGCCATGAGAATCCAAACCTCGCCTGGAGAAGCGGTTCTACCATGACGCTGACTGTTAATAGCAGCGGCAGCTCCTTCTCACCCGAAATTGCGTAGCCTCCTAGTTGCTACTGCATCATCGATTTGGCAGCAACATATGCCGTGGTCCAGGCCGACTGGAAATTGAAGCCTCCGGTTTCTCCATCGACGTCAAGAACCTCTCCTGCGAAGTAAACATTTCGCACCACCTTACTTTCCATCGTGACAAGGTTTACATTCTGAAGGTCAATACCGCCACAGGTGACAAACTCTTCTTTGAATGTTGTTTTTCCTTTTATCTCAAACGGACAACGAACGAGATATTCGATCAACCTGTTCATGCTCTTATTGGCTAGCTCACTCCAAATTTTCACGTCGTTTATTTCCGAAAGGGAACATAGCCGTTGCCACAACCGGGTCGGCACATTGAAGAGTGGATTTGAAACTATCTTCAACTTGCCTCTTTGTGCTTTGAATTCGGTCAGTTGTTTTCTCAACATTTCTTCCTGTATCGAACCGGTCCAATTAACCATTACGGTAAATAGATAATTAGCGTCGTGAAGATATTCTGCTGCCCACGCAGAAAGTTTGATTACCGCTGGTCCGCTAAGACCCCAATGGGTAATCAGGACAGGGCCTCGCTCGGTGAATTTGGTTCCTGCAATTCTCACTGTCGCGTCCGGAACAGAAATTCCCATCAAATCCGTGAATTTCTTATGGGTGTCGTTAAATGTAAAGAGCGAAGGGATTGGCTTCTTCAAGGAATGTCCGGTTGCAACGAGCCATTGATATGCCTCAGGATTCGCGTGTCCGCCAATAGCAACCAAGACTTTTTCTGACTGATATTGTTCTTCTCCTCGTGTCGACACAATTAACATTTCTGCATCGCGTGCAATAGAAGTTACGGGTGTGTTCATTTTGATATTGATCTTTAGCCGCTCTGTTTCGTTCAAGAAACATTCAATTATCGTTTCGGATCTGTCAGTGGTTGGAAACATCCGGCCATCATTTTCGGTCTTTAGTGATACGCCGTTCGAATGAAACCATCCAACTATGTCTTCGGCATCGAATGATTTGAATAGTGATTTCAATGCTTTTTCTCCGCGGGGATAATGTCGGGCGAGTTCTGACGGATTAAAACAATTATGTGTGACGTTACAGCGTCCGCCCCCGGAAACTCTAACCTTGGAAAGTAACTTCGAAGATTTTTCAAGAATCAATACTCTCAACCCTGGTTTCATTGACGCCGCCTGGATCGCCCCGAAAAAGCCGGCTGCGCCGCCTCCGATAACAATAAGATCAAACTTTACCATTTAAAACAATACGTCAGGTTAAACCTAAGTAGAAAATCTAACATATGTATTTGAAAAATCCGCGCGTCAGATTCTCAAACGCCAGCTGCGAGGTTATCTTTGAGAAAAGATCTTATTTGTTTTCCAATCTTTTAAAACCCGAGATCCAGTCATTCATACGTCAACACGAATCTGACGATCTGAGTAAACTGATCCTTAAATCAAAGGAAGTGCATGGCGTGCAGATTGCGAGTGTTGCTACTCAGATCGAGGGCCGAAAAAAAGCTAAGGAAAAGCTTCCCATTTACTACAGTACGGAAAGGATAATATACCCCGCAGCAGTTAACATGGAGCAGAGCTCTTCGGAAGCAACTGCAAAATTCAAGAGCAACGTAGCCCTTGAAAAAATATCAGGCAGATCCTTGTGCGTAGACCTTACGGGCGGACTAGGTGTTGATTCCTTTTTCCTAAGCCGTGTGTTTAATGAAGTTAGCTACATCGAGCCAAACGCAGAGCTGCTGGAGATTGCTAAGCATAACCACGTGCAACTTGGTGTGAAAAACATTTCTTATCACAATGTTGTCGCGTCAGCATTCCTGAAATCAGCCCATCCCAAAATTGACTTTGTATACCTCGACCCTTCGCGTCGGGACTCTCACAATCGAAAGGTTTCTTCGCTCGCGTCATGCGAACCGAACGTTTTGGAACTTTTGCCTTCGATGTTCCAACGCGCTCAATATGTTTTGCTAAAAACCTCGCCGTTGCTTGATATCACTGAAGCTTTGAAGCAACTCGAAAAAGTCAGCCAGGTTTCAATTGTGTCAGTTGACAACCAGTGCAAAGAGGTTCTATTCCTCCTGGATGAAACATTTATAACGGAGCCGTCGATTGAAGCAATAAACTTGTCGAAAAGGCCAATGAGTTCTTTTCGTTTTTCTTTTTCTGAAGAAAAGGAATACCAGATCTCATTCTCCGAACCACAAGAATTTATTTACGAACCAAATGCATCAGTCTTAAAGGCGGGTGCATTCAAATCAATCGCCGCTCGCTTTGGTGTTGAAAAAATCCATCCAAGTACCCATTTATATACTTCAAAGAATTTAGTCGCAGGTTTTCCTGGCAGGATATTCAAAATAGTTGACCTGGTTAAGTCTGACCCCAAAGTTTTGAAGCAGTATTTTCCCGACGGCAACGCAAACATCTTTACAAGAAACTATCCTTTAAGCCCTCAGGACCTCAAAGCCAAAAGCCGGTTGAACGATGGGGGTAACAGATTCCTGATCGGTTTTACCGGACTAAAGAAGAAATATCTGGCGGTTGCTGAAAAGGTCTCTTAGAGATGCCGCAAGATTGCATCAATCTTGGTTTCGCCGTTAAATGCTTTGACAAGCTTCTGGTCCGCTGAAAAGATGTAGAGAGACGGTGCATCGATCGGTCCAAAATTGTCAAGAATGTTTTTGCTCGTAGTCTGGCAAAGATGCACATTAGGGTGACCGGCAAGACCGTATTCACTGGCGAAGGTTTCGATCTCCTGAGGAGAAGTAGTGGTGATGAAATAGATTGAATAATCCTTAAAAGCGGATATATTTTCCTGTATTGCAGCAGCCTCACGTTGACAATGGTCACAGTCGGTCTGAAATAATATCAACACTGTTTTTCCCTTCAATCCTCGGATGTCCAATTGCGAGCCGTCCGTTTTTGTCACTACCATTTGCGGCAGATCGTTTTGTGGTGATGTGGAGTTTGAATCCTTATTATTCGAGGACGTGCAGCACTGGATTACAATAATAAGGAAGAAGGTGGCGAGCTGAAAAAAGTATTTGTTCGGTTTCATTCTATCAAATATGAGTGAAAATTAAGCATTGGCGAAATGGTTTTCGGTCCAGGATCTATCAGCTTAAAGAATCATGCCACTACTCTCGATATGACATAAACCATGAGAGCTAAAGCACAAACGGTCCCGTATAGCTTAATAAGTTTTCTACGTGTCTGGACAGGTTCCCACCAAAGTACAACCCATGGTTTAAAGAAACCAAACAGCATCAGACAACCCGTTGCTACTGCAACCGAAAGAGCAACGTATTTTATCAAGTTCACTCGGTAAACATAAATATTTCCCAGCGCTTGAGTTGATTGCTCGGAGCGTTATCTTTGCGGCCTGATCCGCTCCAGGCGGTATACGAAAAACGATCTTGAGGGCGAATGATTTTCTTAGCATCTACACAGCAGATGGTTTCATAAAGACCGTAGCTGCAGGGATCAAAGCGTCTGGCACAAAAAAGCTACAAGTAAAAGGTCTTTCAGGTAGTATCGACGCTATTCTTTTATCTGCCGTTTTCAAGATTCGACCATTTGACTTCCTCGTCGTACTTCACGATAGGGACGAAGCCCACTATTTTCAGAACGACATCCAGAATCTGTTAGGCCGGGAGATTCTGTTATTTCCAATGTCCTATAAGCGTCCGTACGAGTTCGATGAGACAGAGAACGCAAATATCCTTATGAGGGCTGAGGTCTTAAACAGACTAGCCAACAAGACGTCATCAGAAATAATTGTTACGTACCCTGAAGCGCTGGGTGAGAAAGTCATTACTAAACGATCGCTAGCGTCAAATACGTTTACGATCACGTTGGGTGAAAGGCTTGATGTTCCATTTTTGGAAGAATTCCTTCACAACTATGATTTCGAGAAAACAGACTTTGTCTACGAGGCCGGGCAATTTGCAGTGCGTGGGGGCATCATAGATATTTTTTCTTTCGCAAATGAGCTACCATATAGAATAGAACTTTTCGGAAGTGAAGTTGATAGCATACGAACTTTCGAACCGGGTTCACAACTCTCAGTTGATACCCTCAATAAGATCAACGTTATACCCAATGTCCAGTCAAAGCTGATGCAGGAAGAACGGCAATCATTCTTTGATTTTATTTCTCCCGATACCAGGGTATGGGTAAAAGATTTTCAGCTCACGCACGACATCATCCAAAAATGCTTTGAAAAAGCTGAAAGTTCCTTCGATGGCATACTTAAAGCGAGTGGGACAAAAGTGGTTTTCGACCCGGAAAAATTGTTTGACAACGGGGTTTCGTTTCTGGCAAAGAGTAGTCAGTTTGTAACCATTGAGTTCGGAAGCAGATTCATCCTTGAGGATGCAAAGAGTTTTGAATTCTCTACTTCAGCACAACCTT
>DATHIE010000839.1:0-5036 GCA_035316905.1 Chryseolinea sp.
TCCAGCTTCGTCCTCAAAGTGAGCCGAATGATTGTGTACTTCACCTGAAAATGCACGACACCGATCCTCTTCAGCAGCAGTATGCTTTAGGGATCGTTGGTGTTAACATGCTTTATTCATGTATGTTCCTCACTAATCCGGAAGAGATCCTCATGTCGCTTCTTGACGGGCTCACTTCGCGAAGGATTGAAATCGATATGTTCCGTCTCAATGGTCCTGATTTCAAACACGTGGACAACCGCGTGATGGCATTGAAGCTTGTGAAGAATGGACTTACCAAGGCTGCCATGTTCGGACCCGACGGCAATGTAATGCAACCGTCAGATGAGTTATATAAAAAGAATGTCCTTGTTCTTCGTGGACGTTTTCGTCCCCCTACGCACGTAAATGTTGATATGCTACTTGCATCGCGGAGGCATTTCAAGCATGAGGCCGATGTGGATCGTGCAAACATCGTTCTCGTATCGGAGCTTACCTTAAATGATTTAAGCCCGGATGGGAAAATAGATGAACGCGACTTCCTCCACCGTGCGGATATACTTTGTTCTTTGGGACAAAATGTTTTGATCTCCAATTACTTTGAATATTACCGCCTTGTAGATTATTTGTCACGAATCACGAAGGGCAAAAAGATCGCGATCACTATGGGAGTATACGCATTGCAAAAAGTTTTTGAAGAGAAGACGTACGAAAATATCCGCGGGGGTATCCTTGAGTGTTTTGCCTCTTTGTTCGGTACGAATGTCAAGCTTTACATCTATCCCGCATTGAAGAAAGATTCCGGCGAAATATTCAGTCTCAAGGATTTTGAAGCACAGCTACCTAATAATCTCAAGAATCTTTTCAGGTTCCTGATGGATAATAATAAACTCGAAGAGATCAGTGGCGCCAACACAAGAAATCTGCATATCATTTCAGATCACGTTTTGGCTATGATCAAGAAGGGTGAACCTGGATGGGAAAAGCTCGTTCCGCACAAAGTGGAAGAAGCCATCAAGGAACATGGGCTGTTCGATTATCCTTTCCGGCCGGAAGCAAAACAGATTTCTATCGAGAGCTGACGGTAAGTGGTAAGTGGTAAGTAGTAAGTAGTAAGTAGTAAGTAGTAAGTAGTTAGAAGTTAGTAGTTAGTAGTTAGAAGTTAGTAGTGAGAATATAAGTGAAATAGCTATTGCAACACATCTACTGACGAACAGCCAGTTTCGTTTGGGATACTGCGGTCCAGTTGCAGAGCTGGTATAAAATCCGGGCCCCGACATTTGCATCCCAATCATCTTTTCCTGGTGAAACTTCACTCAGGTCGAATCCAATAACTTTCTTTCCGGACAGAACAATCTTCTTTAACAGGTAAACGAACTCATTGAAGTCTAGCCCACCAGGCACCGGCGTTCCGGTATTGGGACACAGTTTCGGATCAAATCCATCGATGTCGACACTGATGTAAATATTAGGAGGAAGGTGTTTGATGATCTCAGTACACACGCTATCCCAACTCTTGCCAGTTAGAAGGGAGGATTTAATGTCGTGGTCGTAAAAAGTGACTACCCGTCCCATGGCCCGCCCCATTACATTAGCTTCTTCGTCGCAGAGATCACGAATTCCAACCTGAATTAATTTTCCCACCGCCGGAATTTTCAAGGCGTTGTACATGATTGAAGCATGTGAATAAGCGAATCCTTCGTATGAATTTCGGAGATCGGCGTGTGCATCAATTTGTAGTACGGCGAAGCGATCATAAACTTCAGCAAGCGCACGGATGTAACCCAGCGGGCTGCTGTGGTCACCACCAACCAACGCTACGATTTTACCCATTTTCAAATACTTCTGTGCCGTCGATTGGATATGGTTGTTAAGTTTTTCGCATGCGGCATTGATGGTAAGCAACGATGAATCATCAGGCGATACTTTTTCGCCATTTTCGATCCTCCTGATGTGTTGAGCGGCCTGTGCGCGTACTAATTTATTTTCTTCGACTAGTTCATCCGGTGCTGGATGCATATAGACCCCAAGTTTCCAGGCATCTGGAATATCTTTTACGAATAAGTCTACCTGGTAGGAGGCATCGAGGATGGCTTTTGGTCCGCCGGCGGTCCCATCGTGATAAGAAACCGTGACATCCCAGGGTGAAGGAATGACGACGAGTTCTGAATTTTCAGGTGAAAAAGGAAGTCCGAACAGATTTCCGCGTATACCTGGACCGTTATGGTCAAAACCCGAAATTATTTCTTCCTTGGTAGGCATCTTGCCAGGTGCAGTAAATTTTTTTAGTCTCCGAGCATCGCGGGGTAGATGTAATTGTGAAGTTCACCTTTTCCCTGGTCCACTTCTTTCCAAGAGCTGACGTTGAATTTTATAATGGCCAATCCACAGGGTGGCATATCACCAATTTCAGCTTTGGTTAATGATTCCGCGAGGTATGAGATTGCGGGGTTGTGCCCAATACATAACACAGTTTGATGATCGTCGTTTAGCTGTGAAATAAATTCAAAGAGGGTCCTTGTAGATGCTTCATACAACTCTTCCTTTTCAACGACCTTCTCATTCTCAAATTTCATTGCATCGGCCATTAGGCTTGCCGTTTCTCTGGCTCTTGCCGCGACACTACACAATACTGTATCGAAGGAAGTATTTTCTTTGTAGAGGTATGAACCTACAAGTATTGTTTCTCTTATACCGCGAGAGGTTAGGTCTCTCTCTTTATCTGGTTCGCCAGGCAGTTTTTCACTGCTTTCAGCATGACGCAATAAATATAAATACCGTGGCATACCAGTATATTAAAGTGTCTTAAATCGTTATTGGCGTGTCAATATTACTAACCTGAACTAAAAAAGTTGAAAACTTATTTTAAAAATAAGCTAAATGGGTGAAGGTCAGAGTACAAATGAAGTAAAATGAGGGATGCTCACTTGCCGTTTTAGACGTCGCCAACCCGTGTTCAAATTTGACTTTTTAAAAATTTACTGATATTTGGAGCCCTTTAACGTTAAAAAGCTGATGTCAAAAAATCTAGTAATCGTTGAATCTCCTGCAAAAGCCAAGACTATTGAAGGGTATCTTGGTAAAGACTTTAAAGTGGCTTCGAGCATGGGGCATATCAGGGACCTGCCAAAAGGAAGCGGTGCAATTGACATTGAAAACAATTTCGAGCCTACGTATGAAATTAGTCCTGATAAGAGGGAGGTCATAGCGAAATTAAAGAAGCTTTCCGAGGACGCCGAGATGGTTTATCTCGCGTCCGATGAAGACCGCGAGGGAGAAGCTATTTCCTGGCATTTGAAAGAAGCACTTGACCTTAACGATAAAAAAACACGCAGGATTGTTTTTACTGAAATCACGAAGAAAGCGATACTCAACTCGCTGGAAAACCCCCGAGGCATCGATATCGATCTTGTAAATGCACAACAAGCGAGGCGTGTACTCGATCGGTTAGTAGGTTATGAACTAAGCCCCATACTTTGGAAAAAAATAAGTACAGGATTGTCCGCCGGTCGTGTTCAATCAGTTGCAGTACGGCTGGTTGTTGAGCGTGAACGGGAAATAACTGAGTTCAAGACAAAATCCTCATTTAAGGTGAATGCATTATTCACTCTTGACAATGGAAAGACGCTGGCAGCAGAACTTTCGGATCGATTTGATGTAGAAGAGGAAGCGATGCAGTTTCTTGAACAATGCAAAGGAGCAAAGTTCACCATTACCGATTTGCAGACGAAACCTTTAAAGCGATCGCCTGCACCGCCGTTTACCACTTCGACATTGCAACAAGAAGCTTCAAGGAAGCTAGGGTTCTCCGTCATTCAAACAATGATGGTGGCTCAGAAACTTTATGAAGCAGGTAAGATCAGCTACATGCGTACTGACTCAGTGAATCTTTCTGATGAAGCACGCAATGGAGCAATGAACCAGATTAACTCCAGCTACGGTAAGGCATTCTTTCAGCCCCGTCAATACAAGACAAAGTCTGCATCGGCACAGGAAGCGCACGAGGCGATCAGGCCTACTGATTTTTCTGTAACGGATCCGGGTATGGATCGAAATGGGCTGCGTCTTTATGACCTTATCTGGAAGCGTGCGATTGCATCACAAATGGCGGATGCAGAATTGGAAAAGACAACAGCAACAATAGGTATCTCAACATCACCACGCGAATTTATTGCAACGGGTGAAGTGATAAAATTTGAAGGATTTCTCAAGGTATACATGGAATCCGACGACGAAGAAGATGAAGAGGAAAACAGCAAAGTATTGCCGCCACTTACGGTAGGCCAGGTGTTGGATCTTGATCAGATCGTTGCCAAACAAGTCTTCACGCGTCATCCTCCCAGGTATGCGGAGGCAAGCCTTGTGAAAAAGTTGGAAGAACTCGGTATAGGCAGGCCATCCACGTATGCCCCAACCATAAGCACTATCCAGAAACGTGGTTACGTAGTGAAAGAAATGCGCGAAGGCAAAGAACGTTCTTATACACTGCTGACGCTTCACAATGATTCCATAATAAGAACGGAAGATTCTGAAATTACAGGCGCTGAAAAGAACAAGCTTTTTCCTACCAATACCGCCATGGTTGTAAATGACTTCCTGGTGGAACATTTTCCGGACATCACCGACTATTCCTTTACTTCAGAAATTGAACAAGAGTTCGATGAAATAGCGGACGGCAAGCTGAATTGGAAAAAGATGATCTCCAATTTCTATGGACCTTTCCACAAGAAAGTGTCAAAGACTGAAAAAGTGGAACGCTCTTCCGTGGGCAAGACAAAGGAACTGGGTGTCGATGAGAAGACAGGTAAGAACGTTTACGCAAAACTTGGAAAGTTTGGTGCTTACGTGCAAATCGGCGAAAATCCAGATGACAATGGCGGTGAAAAACCAAAGTTCGCAAGCCTTCGACCTGGACAATTCATTGAGAACATCA
The DNA here is from genome assembly GCA_035316905.1 of Chryseolinea sp. Lineage (GTDB taxonomy): Bacteria > Bacteroidota > Bacteroidia > Cytophagales > Cyclobacteriaceae > Chryseolinea. Next base: position 4,913 of record DATHIE010000839.1, read on the forward strand.
CACTTGCCGACGCAATGGAGTTATTCAAGATGCCCAGGGACCTGGGATTGTTCGAGGAAAAACCGGTTGTAGTCAGCATTGGACGTTTTGGTCCTTATGTTTTGCACGATAAGAAATTTGTTTC
>DATHIE010000840.1:0-14479 GCA_035316905.1 Chryseolinea sp.
GGCCAGGAATCCACTGGCTGTTTCAATAGCTTTATTTGCTGTTTCATACTTTACAACGTTCACAGGATTTTTCTGCTCAACTGGCGAAAGTCCTGTCCACCAGGTGTCGACGCTTGTGTAAGCATCACTCACTTTTTGTAGACCACCGTCGACCTTTGCCTGTAGTCCATTGGTATCTATGACTTCAGTAAGATCAATCGACCCGGTAGTCCCTGTATTGAGCTTAAGCCGGAACCCTCCCACCCAAAACGCGATGTTGCTTTCAGGCTTTTTGAGTTTGAAACTCTTTCCAAATCGCGGGCCGAACACAAAAGCAAAGGCCGGATCTTCAAGTTCCGCAATATCGTTCCAGGTGAAGTTCATATCGAGGGCCATCCAACCGCCGCCTATGCCGAGCGTTGGCGTCAAGCCGAATCCAAAAGTTGTTGCCTCGAACTCTGCCTTAGTATTCATGTTAATTACATTGTTCCAGTTTCCGTCGCCGTCGGGAACATATACGCCGAAATCAACGGACGTCGAAGGTTGCGCTTTTGCGAGAATACCATAAACATTGAGAAACGGAAATAACCACACGTCCGGCCTAAAGTTAATTCCGCTCGCCCTGGACGTCGCGTTATTGAATCTTATGATCTCACTGAGGTCATTCATAGGTCTGTTATTAAACCCGACTTGAAGATTCTCAATTACCAGATCCGACTCCTGCCATAGATAATTCACTCCCAAACCCGCGGAATACGGAAGGTTAAACCCCCGTTTCGTTGCAGCAGCGCCAAGAATGGGAAGTATGTACGGATATTCTGAGGCCTTAAGGCTGTCCGCGAGTTCAGTATTCTTTTTTCCCACCACCTTGTCGGAATACACCTGACCAAATACAGGAGATATTCCCAATGCAAGTATCCAAAAAAAGGAGAGTTTAAGTTTATACAAAGCTGTCATCGTTTGAGGATCTTTTGGTTAAAAAAACATTTGTTACCAAAGATAAATACAAAAACATGAATGGTGGTTAAAGCCTTTTAATGAGGAATCCGAAAAATATGAATTGATTGTTCCTTTTTCGTGCAACGGTCCGGCTGATTGCTCTTAGCACGGTCGGAAACGGCAACAATAGTATCCTCTGACAGCCATGCTATTCCTTCAATATTTCCATAACTTTTCGAGGGAAAGCGATAGCACTTACCCGATCCTGGAACGATCTTTTTCTTTACATCATCGATTTGAGCAACCCACAATCTCGCTGATGCTTGGGACGCTACGGCAATCTGCCCATTTTCGTAGGCCAGAGCGGAATAATCTTCAAACTCTGCCTGCTTCGGAAGGCCTATTTGATGTAGCCCTTCCCAATTTCCATTTCTATCACGAACGAACACGTCAATTCGGCCACCTCCGCGTTTAGCTGATGTACCCAGATTACCTTCGCACAATGCATACAACCATTCCTCTGGTCCGTGCCATAGATGGGCAAGTCCTTCGAATCCTTTATTCGCTTTTTCAAATAAAGTATGTAAGCGTGTTGATTGGAGAAACTTGCCGTCAAAGTCAAACTCCGACACGAATCCACGAAGATGCCCATCAAAGTCTTCGACTGATTCCACCATGCAAAACACTTTTTGTTGTTTCTGATCGATCGCTATGTCTTCGAAACCAGATCCAAGACTTGGAGCAGGTAACAACGTGTTACGATGACTTTCCTCCAGGGAAAGATCGATGCGCGCAACCCAATTAAGATTATCAAACACCACAAGCGCAGTCGATTTATCCGTAAGGGCGACACCACTTGCTTCCAGGCGGCTGCTCTTCTTCCTTCCGGGAAGCAATCGATATAGCTTTTCTTCCCGAATCAATTCTAACTTTCTTGCCATTCGCCTAAAGGATTTTAATGCCTACCTAGGTAGCTAGGTACCCGGATTATTGTGCAGCTATAAGAGTCTGTTTTTGGGTTCCAAGCTTTTCAATACCCAGCTCAACGACATCTCCGGGTTTCAGATATAATGGTGGCTTCTTTCCATGACCAACGCCAGAAGGAGTGCCTGTTGCAATAACATCACCGGGCAGCAGTGTCATATACTTGCTCACATCACTTATCAATTGTCCTATTTTGAAGATCATGTCGCTGGTATTTGCATCCTGAACCTTCTTACCATTCAGCGTAAGCCAAATGGATAAATTATGAGGATCACCAACTTCGGCGGGACTAACGAGATAGGGTCCCAAAGGTGCGAACGTATCTGCGCTCTTGCCTTTATCCCATTGCGTCGCGGGCCGTTCGAGTTGCCATTCTCTTTCACTGTAATCGTTAATAATACTGTAACCTGCAACGTAGCTCAAGGCTTCTTCAACTGAAACATTGGAAGCTCTCTTGCCAATAATGATTGCCAGCTCGACTTCGTAATCTGTTTTTGTCGAATTCTTCGGTATGATGACCTTGTCAAAGGGGCCACACATCGCTGTTGTTGCCTTCATAAAAATTACTGGCTCTTTGGGAACAGGTATATTTGACTCCTGAACATGTAAAAGGTAATTGAGACCAATTGCCACTATTTTAGAAGGCCTCGACACGCACGAAGCGAATCGTACTGAGCTCGGTACTTCCGGACATTTCGCTTGATTTTTCTCAAGCCATTTCTTCAAACGCGTAATCCCATCGGACGCAAAAAATTTTTCGTTGTAGTCTTCGCCGAAAGTTGACACATCTAAATGTTTCCCGGCGGCTGTAACCACTCCTGGTTTTTCATTTGAAACATCTCCAAACCTGAACAGCTTAACAGACGAGGCCGATTGTGAGTAGGTTTGGTAACTAAGGACTAAGAATACCAATGTCAACTGTATTGATCTTCTGACAATGAGGCTGCTCATGACGATGGGGTTTAATAACAACACAAAATAGCCATTAATCCGCTCTTCGCGATAAAGTGTTGGGGTCAAAGTTCCCCGCTGTCGAAGGCAATGATTTCCACCGACACTTATAGGCTGTTAATAATTTACGTTCCCAAAGAGAAGAAATTACACACTGCCGAAATTGTGCTGTCAAATATTCTACACACACCTTGTGTTAACGGAGGATAAAGCCTGTTTTTCCTGGCACAATTTTCAAAGCAAGGGTGATAATCAAATGCGCATTTGGTTAGTCGAGTACATTCTTAATTTTAAACTAAAACACCATAAAGCAATGAAATCAGACACTGATAATCGAAGGGATAACTCTGTCACCGATGACCGGGGCAGAATGTTGACCGGAATGTTTCCGGATCGTGAGAGTACTGAAAATGCTTACCGAACTTTGGATGAAAGGGGTTACACAACAGATGACATCAATTTATTAATGTCAGATGACACGAGAAAAAAACATTTCTCGAAGGGCGACACCGAAATAGGAAACAAGGCACTGGAGGGTGCGGGGACAGGGTCAGCAATAGGCGGAGCTGTTGGCGCAGCTGTCGGCATCATTGCAGCTATCGGAACGAGCGTCTTGATTCCCGGACTCGGACTAGTTATCGCAGGTCCTCTCGCAGCGGGTCTTGCCGGTGCTGGGGCAGGTGGACTTACAGGAGGAATTATTGGCGCGCTAGTGGGATCAGGAATCCCGGAGGAACGAGCCAGGTTGTATGAAAAAGGAATAAAAAAAGGAAAAGTAGTAATGGGTGTTCGTCCTCGCAATGAGGAAGACGCCGAGTATTTTAGAAATGAATGGACTTCAAGAAAAGCGGAAGAGGTTCATTACTAGCAACTCCTTATTATCAATTCCAAAAGCGGGTCTTTATGACCCGCTTTTTTTATCTAACCGAGTCTACTAAACTTTCCTGGTATGTAGAACCACCATTGCTTCATGCTCCAATACTAAGAGTGGGACTTCATGATTAAGGAATGCCTTCCAAGCCAGGCGCAGGTCAATATCATCGTCATCCATCTCCATCAAAAAACCCATCTCATAAAGAAGCGTTGTCAATTTGGATCAATACTCTATTCAATCGTTTGACTTAACTGATCTGGTTAAAATAAACAAAACTGAAACTGTTTTTTAGCCGTATAAATAGGGAGTTTTGAACGCATTTCGGCATTTATTAGTCAATCGCTCTCATTATTAATGGATAACAGCTAACACCTTGAAAAGAGATCTACTTATCGCTTACATCGCACTCGGGGCAATTTGTATCATCTGGGGAACCACATACCTCGCGTTGCGAATAGGTGTGCTTCATTTTCCCGCATTTCTGTTCGTAGTTCTTCGTCAGCTGATTTCCGGCTCGGTGCTCGCCATCATAATGCTCACGATCGGCAAGGTGGCATGGCCAAGCCGTGACAATATCATCCGCCAGTCAATCGCAGGTTTCTTCATGATAACAATGGGCAACGGACTGGTCGCCTACGCGGAAATACTTATACCAAGTGGTGTAGCCGCCATCATCTGTTCTCTTATGCCGATGATGGTTATACTCGTCAACCTCACAGTTAATCGCGAGGAAAAGCCAACTATTCCTATCGTTTTGGGAGTGATGGTTGGCCTCGTCGGTATCATCATGATCTTTGGTCAGCACATCGAAGAGTTTTCAAAACTTCAATACCAGGTCGGTATCGCACTGATCTTCCTTGCCGTCGTGTGTTGGGCAGGTTGTAGTGTCTGGCTGAAAAAGAAATCCGAAGGCAATCTTTTTCTTAACGCATCGCTCCAAATGTTTTTCGGTGGCGTGTGGACAATTCCGCTTTCTCTTCTCTTTGATGATTTCAGTGTCCTCAGCTGGTCTGTGGAAGCAGCCTATTCACTCGCATACCTGATTATATTTGGATCCGTCATCGCTTACGCCTGTTACTCTTATGCGTTGCGAAAACTTCCAATGACTATCTTGTCACTGTATGCTTATGTCAATCCTGTAGTGGCTGTAATTCTTGGCTGGTTGATTTTGGATGAAAAGCTTAACGCGCTGATAGTGGCCGCGATCGGAGTGACGGTTGCAGGTATTTACATTGTTAACCGCGGATACTATCTCAGCAAATTGTGGACCACGCAATTTTCTAAATAACGATAGTCACATTTCGCGTAGGCTGAATCATCACAAACTAAAAATATTGATGCCCTCTGTGATAACAATGCTCGACTACACCTCGTTCTACCAGCCGTGGTTTGAAAAACTGAACCGCCACTGGATCGAACAATACTTTTGGATGGAGCCAATCGACGTAGCTGTCCTCCAGGATCCCGACGGCTACATTATAAAAAAGGGTGGAGCAATACTCATGGCATGTGTGGACGAAGAAATAGCAGGTACGGTGGCATTGAAGTACGTCGAACCAGGTGTTTATGAATTCACAAAAATGGCCGTGGATGAAAAATTCCAGGGACAAAAAGTTGGATTGGCACTGGCGGAGGCAGCCCTTCAAAAAGCGAAGTCGTTGGGTGCCGAAAAAATCATCTTGTACTCAAGCACAAAACTTATCCCCGCCCTAAGCCTTTATCGTAAACTTGGCTTTATTGAAATTCCCCTGGACGGACCTTACAAGAGAAGTGATATCAAAATGCAGTTGATCATAAGCAAACCCATGAGCGAAAATATCAGGATCAGGACAGCAACGATAAATGATGCCAGGCTCCTCGCCGAGCTTGGAGCAACCACCTTTCACGATACTTTCAAATCGTCCAACACCGACGAGGATATGAAGCTATATCTCGCAAATAACTTTTCTACAGAACAGCTCGAAAGTGAATTCAAGGAAGAAGGATCAATATTTATTATCGCTGAAGACAAGGATAAAGCTGTAGGCTATGCGAAGATGCGAAAAGCGGGTGAGCCCGAAGGACTAAACGAATCTAATCAAATCGAGATCGAACGAATTTATTCGAGCAAGGAATACATCGGAAAGGCAGTCGGCAAAACTCTGATGGAAGCTTGCTTAGACATTGCGAAAAAAGCAGGCCACAACGTCGCATGGCTAGGAGTATGGGAACATAACCCTCGCGCTATTTCCTTTTATGAGAAGTGGGGATTCATTCGATTCGGAACACATCCGTTCCTGTTGGGTACCGACCTGCAGACAGATATTCTCATGAAAAAGCAGCTCGTATAACCAGCTATCGTTTTCCGGGATTCAGAATCAACAAGTAACAGCTATGAAAAGATTGGAATGGTTCGAACGTAAATTCACTTTTGGTTTACCCACCGGAATGCTGCCTTTTTATCTCGAAAGATTGGAAGGAACCTTAAACCGAATAGAATCAAAAGTAAAAGGAGTCAGCGAGGAGGTGCTTTCTCAAAAGCTGGATAATAAATGGTCCGTAAAGCAAAACATCGGCCACCTTGCTGAAGTGGATGAGATCGCAATAAAAAGAATAGGTGAAATGGTCCGGGGCGTTTCGCCGATGTCGCCTGCGGTATTTGAACCTCGCGGGGATTATAACCAACAATCCGTAGAGGAAGTAATCGCCTACTTTCGAAAGACCCGTGATACAAATGTTAAGCGGTATGGTGAATTGACTTCTGACGAACTAGAAAGATCTTCATTACATCCACGGTTAAAAGTTAATATGACACCTGTTGATCTTGCCTGGTTTGACGCTGAGCACGACGACCATCATCTGGTGAGGATAAGTGAAATTATTTCTCTGATGACTAAAAAGAACTAACAACCATCGACTAATCAAACCATGGAGTAAAGACTATCGACCATGGACCATCGACCATCGACTACAGCCCAACTAACCATCGACTAAAATGTATGTACCCAAACAATTCCGGAACAACGAAGGGTCGACCATCAACGACTTTATAAGGCATCATGGCTTTGGCATTCTCGTGAGCCAGTCCGATAGCCGTATGGTAGCAACACACATTCCATTGGAGCTTTCTGACGATGAAACAAAATTGACTGGCCATATCGCCAAAGCGAACCCACAATGGAAAAATTTCAGCAACAATTCAGAAGTAATGATCATTTTTCCGGGGCCGCATGCCTATGTATCTTCTTCATGGTATGATCACGAAAATGTTCCGACGTGGAATTATATCGCAGTCCACGTCTATGGGAAAATTAAGATCATCGAAGGGGAAGAATTATACTCTGTTCTCAAACAGCTGGTCGATAAGTACGAAAAGACGTCCGAATATCCGGTCTCTGTTGAAAAAATGTCACCGGAGTTTTTTCGGCAATCGATCAAAGGACTGGTCGGATTCGAAATAGATATTACTTCAATTGAAGCAGCTTACAAATTGTCACAAAACCGGGACAAGAAGAATTACATGAACATCATAAGTGAGTTGGAAAAGCGTGGCGATCATGATTCAAAGTCAGTAGCCGCAGAAATGAAAAAAATCGAAAAGTAAAAAATCATGAATCCACAATTAACCAAGGACAAAGCCGCCATAAACGAGATACTTGCAGCGACCCGACTGCTGGCTGAGAAATATCTCGACAAGCAAAACGAACTTCCACCTGGCAGGTTCGTCGACGACATTATACTTGAGAGTCTACCACGACAGGGTATTGGGGCAAAGGCTGCGTTAAGTTATTTTGAGTCGAACTTTGCGGATAAGATCAACAACAGCGCGGGCCCAAGATATTTTGGATTCGTTACAGGTGGATCTACTCCCGCTGCACTGGCCGGTGACTGGCTGGTGAGTGCTTATGATCAAAATGCATGTGGAAGCAATGATTCAATTGCGCCACAGCTTGAACGTCAAACGATCCATTTCCTCAAAGAAATGTTTCAACTGGATCCTGCGTACTTCGGAACGTTTGTCACAGGAGCTACAATTTCAAACTTCACCAGTCTTGCCCAGGCACGTCAGTGGATTGGTGAACAGCACAATATCGACTTCAGCACAGAAGGGCTCTGTTCGTCGAAACCGATAAAGATCATCAGCGGTACACCTCATTCAAGCATCATTTAATCTCTTTCAATGCTTGGTCTTGGCCGCAAGGCAATGATAAGGATTGACACGTTGCCGGACAGAGAAGCTATCGATGTCCAGGCGCTTGAAAGTTATTTGCGTGAAAATCGGGAACCGCTTATTGTAGTTGCTAATGCAGGGACCGTAAATACAGTAGACTTCGATGATCTTGAAGCAATAGGAAAGCTTAAGTCGAAGTATAACTTCTGGCTGCATGTCGATGCAGCCTTCGGTGGTTTTGCAGCGTGCTCTGATAAGTTTCAACATTACCTGAATGGAATCAATCATGCTGACAGTATTACGATCGATGCCCACAAGTGGCTTAATGTTCCATACGATGCCGCTATGCAATTCACACGGCACAAAGATCTCCAGCTAAAGGTCTTTCAAAACAGTGCTGCCTACCTCGGCGATCCCGGAAAAAGCCCGGATTTTTTCCATTACACCCCGGAGAACTCAAGGCGTTTCAGGGCGCTCCCATCATGGTTTACCCTTATGGCCTATGGCGCCGACGGCTATCGCGAAATTGTCGAGGGCAACTGCAGGGCCGCCTATCAGCTGGGCGAGCTTATAAAGAGTTCTGGTAATTTCCTTCTGTTGGCCCCGGTCCGTATGAACGTTGTCTGTTTCACTTTGTCTCATGCCAACGTTTCCGCCGATGAAATTCGTACGTTTCTCGATGCGGTACGGGATGATGGTCGCGCATTCTTTACCCCCACATTATATAGAGGGACAAATGCTATACGCGCTGCCATTTCCAACTGGTTGACTGAAGACGACGACATTGAAATGGCCTATTGTGCACTGAACGATGTTCACCAGGCTCTCTATAACCGCAAACCTAATGTTACCGTTTTATCGTAACTGGCTGAAATGACCTGGATTGAACACAAAATCCCCGAATGCGCAGGGATTATTAAAAGATAATTATGAAATTCACTCCTTAAAGTATATTGACTATGACTACCACGACGACCACTTTCGCGACCAAGCTTACTCCGAAATCAAGAATCAGTGAAGTTGATTTTAACAATCTCGAGTTTGGAAAGTATCTATCCGATCACATGCTCATGGTCGACTTCCTAAATGGAAAGTGGCAAGAACCTACGATCACTCCTTTTGGTGATATCCCAATGTCGCCGGCAATGCTCGCACTTCATTACGGGCAGTCTGTATTCGAAGGCATGAAAGCATTCAAGAACAAGAACGGTGACATTTGCGTCTTTCGTCCGCATAAACACAGTGAGCGATTGAATAAATCGCTGTCCAGGATGTGTATGCCTGAGATCCCGGAAGATTTATTCATTCAATGTTTACATGCCATTGTGGAAACGGATCAAAACTGGATACCCACCAGCGAGGGTACGTCTCTTTATATAAGGCCGGTAGTATTCGCGTATGAGCCACGGTTAGGCGTGAAGATCGCAGATCACTTTAAGTTCTTTATTCTGACAAGTCCTGCTGGAGCGTACTTCAGCAAGCCGGCACGGTTGAAAGTTGAAGAAAAGTTTGTTCGCGCGGCTGAGGGCGGTACTGGTTTTGCAAAGTGCGCCGGAAACTACGGAGGTGCATTTTATCCCACACAGGTAGCGCGTCAGGAAGGATTTGATCAGGTTTTATGGACAGACGCCAACGAGCATAAATACATTGATGAAGCCGGTGTGATGAATGTTATGTTTGTGGTCGACGGGAAAGTAATAACACCAAAGCTGTCTTCAGCCCTCCTGGATGGAGTAACGCGCGATACGATCCTTACGCTGGCCCCATCATTAGGAGTAACCGTTGAACAAAGGAAAGTCAGCGTCGCCGAAATAGAGGAAGCTTTGAAGAAAGGAACCCTTACAGAGGCTTTTGGAACAGGTACAGCAGCCGTTGTATCTCCCATAGCAACAATCAATATTCACGGAACAGATTACAACATTCCGACTGCCGGTCCGGAGAGCTTTCAACTGCGGGCAAAAGAAAAGTTAAATAACATCCGCCTGGGATTTGAACCAGATGTCCACGGCTGGAACTACATTATTTCAACTCACTAACGTCGATACAGTCATTACCATCCAGCGGAGCGTTTGAAACTTGACAGTCAAACGCTCCTCTTTTATCTCCTCATCTTTATTCCAGGCTTCTTATATGAGAGCAGTTTTCTTTAAAGGCAAAGATCAGCCACTTGTAGTCCAAGAGATCAAAAAATTCAAACCCGTAAAGGATCAAGTCCTCATCAGACTTCATAATGCAGCGATTAACCATCGGGATATTTGGACCTGGCGGGAACAAACTAACGTAACGGCTGATGGTATAATTCTCGGTTCAGATGGTTGCGGTGTCATCGAAAACGTTGGGGAAGATGCCGATCCTTTATTGATCGGACTGGAGGTTATTATCAACCCAAGCCTTGAATGGGGCAACAATCCCATCGTTCACGGTAATTCATTCAAGATCCTCGGCTATCCCGACAATGGAACATTCAGTGATTACATCGTCATTTCAAAAAAATACGTATTCGAAAAACCTGAACACCTAACGTTTGCCGAATCTGCCGCAGTGCCACTGTCAGCCCTTACTGCCTACCGTGCACTATTTTCTAAAGCGAGGTTACGTGCAAAGGAAAAAGTGTTGATTACCGGTGTAGGTGGCGGCGCCGCTTTGTGGGTCCTTCAATTTGCAGTCGCTTATCAGGCCCGCGTATATGTTACATCCGGCTCTGACGAAAAAATCGCAAAAGCAAAAGAGCTCGGTGTACTTGGCGGTTTTAATTACAAAGATCCCGAGTGGGCACAAAAAGCGCTGAAAGAATCAGGTGGAGGCTTTGACATCATTATCGACAGTGCTGGCGGTAAAGAATTCTCCAAACTCATCGATCTCGCTTTACCCGGAGGTCGTATTGTCAACTTTGGACGGACCGCAGGGAATATCACAGATATCTCAACACGGCTGCTCTACTGGAAACAACTCTCCATCCATGGCACGACTATGGGTACTCGGGATGAGTTCCTTTCAATGCTTGACTTTCTGGAAAGCCGCAACATAAAACCTGTTATCGATAAAATATTCCCGCTTGAGCAAATAGCCGAAGCTGTTCAGCGAATGGAGCAAGGTGATCAGTTCGGAAAGATTGTTTTACAGATATCCAAAGGCAAATGATAGCAGAAGATGTTTTGTACCGAAGCAATGTAAAAATCTCAGCGGATGAATTCATCGATCTGCTGAAACGGTCCACGCTGGCCGAAAGAAGACCTGTCAACGATAAAGGTCGGATTCAGAAAATGCTCGACCACGGCAATGTTCTAATCACCGCGTGGAAAGAGAATAAGTTAGTGGGAGTATCTCGGGCATTAAGCGATTTCTCATTTTGCTGTTACCTGTCCGACTTAGCCGTCGACGAAAAATTTCAAAAACAAGGTATCGGCAAAACTCTCATCGATGAGACCCACAAAGCCGCGGGACTTCAAACGATGCTTATTCTGTTAGCAGCTCCTGCCGCAGCACAATACTATCCCAAGATTGGCATGGAACGATTTACGGATTGTTTTATCATTCGGAAAAAAGTCGACTAAACATGGCCACCACCTTTAACATCACCGAAAAGACTGAAATCACACGTCTTCCGAAACGCGGCGTTTACGATAAGGATCAAATAAACGCTATACTGGACGAGGCATTGTTTTGTACACTGGCGTATGTGAGGGACACTCCGTCGGGTGCGCAGGCCTTCCAGATCCCTACAGGTTTCTGCAGGATTGATGATAAGCTTTATCTGCATGGGTCAGTGGGAAGTTTTTACATGCGAGAACTAGCGGATAAAAATCAACCCGTTTGCATTAGCGTGACGTTGATCGACGGCTTGGTGCTGGCGAGGTCCGCATTCCATCATTCCGTTAACTATCGATCCGTTGTAATTTTTAGCACAGCTGAAAAAGTCACCGACAACAATGAGCTTTACGCCGCGCTGGAAGTATTTACCAACAAGATGCAACCAGGAAGGTGGAATGATGTTCGTAAACCTTCAACCGGAGAATGGAAAGCGACCATGGTACTTTCGTTCAACATTGAAGAGGCTTCCGCTAAGATAAGGACAGGACCACCCCTCGACGATGATGAAGATTATTCTTTAGACATCTGGGCAGGTGTTGTACCTTTAAAGCAAGAGCGAAAACAGGCAATCCCTGACGTCAAACTGAAGCACGGAATTTTATTGCCCGACTATTTAAAATAATGGCTTACTCACTAAAAAAACACCTGGCGTACAACGAATGGGCCCACACAAAGATCGCAGATGTGCTGCGCGAAGTAGAAGACCAGATCTTCTTCCAGGATAACAAGAGCAGTTTTCCTTCAATTGCTAAAACCGTGTTACACGTCTGGGATGCCCAACACATCTGGATGAAAAGGATGCAGGGGAATAGTCAGAGCAAGTGGCCATCTGCCAGCTTTAAAGGAAGTAAAGATGACTCTTTGAATGGGTTGATTGAATCATCATCCGAATTGTCAGCTTTTCTGTTGGCAAAACCCAAATCATTTTTGTCAACGCTATACGCCTACAAGAACATGAAAGGTGAGCCCTTTGAAAATACCTATGAGGATACATTGTTTCACGTCGTAAATCACGGCACCTACCACCGCGGACAGATTATCACAATGTTGCGCGATGCCGGTCTGAAGCAACTCCCCGCCACTGATCTGATTCACTACCTGCGATCCGTTGTAAAATGAAAATCGATCATTTGGCGTTATGGACGTTTGATCTCGAGAGAGCAAAAACCTTCTACGAAAAATATTTTAACGCAAAAGCGGGTACCAAATATTTCAATCCAAAAAAGAATTTTGAATCGTACTTTTTATCCTTTAGAGATGGTTGTCGATTGGAGATCATGCAGATGCCTGGAGTTATTCCGCTGGACCGTCAAGGAAAACAGCACACTGGACTTATCCATTTCGCCATTTCGATGGGCGAAAAGCTGCCGTCGATACATTGACTGAAAAGCTGAGAACGGACGGATACGAAATTGTAGGAGAACCACGATTGACAGGTGATGGTTATTACGAAAGCGTTGTTCTCGATCCGGATGGAAACCGCATAGAAATAACAATTTGATTTTTTACCTTCGCTTCCTGTCAGTTAAGACAGTAACAATCGAGGATATGGAAAAACAATCACGCAGAAAATTTGTGGCGAGCGCCGTTGCATTGGGAACGAGTGCTGCTGCTACCGGGATGCCGACTATGGAATCAAAAGATAAAAAACAGTTAGTACATCATGTGTTCTTCTGGTTGAAGAACCCTGATTCAAAGGAAGACCTTGCCAAACTTCTCGCAGGACTTCAAACGTTGAGAAAGATTGAAACTATTCGCAAGATAAACATCGGCGTGCCTGCATCTACAGAAAAAAGAGACGTGGTGGAAACTACTTACCATGCGTCGGAACTCATGTTCTTCGATGATCTTGCAGGACAAAAAACCTATCAGGATCATCCCATACATCAGAAGTTTATAGCCGATTGCTCGCATTTGTGGGAAAAGGTGATCGTGTATGATTCGATTGATGTGTAATTTGTTGATAGTTACTTCGTTTCCGCTACCAAGCACTCGTTAGCGAAGCAAAAATTTATTGGTAATTTATTGATGCAGGCGTTAACTTTTTTGATCTTCGTGGATCAAAAGCGCCCTCTTAAAAGTTATATCTTTAGAGTTAAGTACATCTCGGATGAGATGAATTAATAAAACCGGAACTTGCACCCCGCCCCGTCCCATACACAAGGACGGGGCGGTTTCGTTTTTAACAGTATAGAGCAAACTAACAGTTGTTACAAGATTAAAAAATAGTCGACTACTCACTACATGATCCAACATCGAAAAACACTTTTTGATAAAATATGGGATGCCCACATTGTTAAAAGCAGTGAAGGTTATCCCGATGCGTTGTACATCGATCGTCATTTTATTCATGAAGTTACCAGCCCTCAGGCGTTTGACGGACTTCGGAAACGGAACGTTAAAGTTTTCAATCCAACACGCACTACGGCAACTGCTGATCACAACGTCCCCACTAAGGATCAACATCTTCCTATAAAGGAGGCTTTATCACGACATCAGGTTGAAACACTAAGAAAGAATTGTGGCGAGTTTGGCGTTGATCTTTATGATCTGGGTCATCCTTACCAGGGTATTGTTCATATTATTGGTCCGGAGTTAGGACTTACGCTTCCCGGCATGACAATAGTTTGTGGCGATAGCCATACTTCCACTCATGGCGCTTTTGGAAATATTTCCTTCGGCATAGGTACGAGTGAAGTTGAACAGGTGCTGGGAACGCAATGCGTTTTACAATACAGACCTAAGTCTATGCTTATTGAAATCAATGGCAAGCTTAGCAAGGGCGTCGTTGCAAAGGATATTATCCTGTATATCATTTCTAAACTTTCTGCAAGCGGCGCGACGGGATACTTCGTGGAGTACGCAGGCGACGCGATCAGAAATCTTTCCATGGAAGCGCGGATGACAATATGCAACATGAGCATAGAGATGGGTGCACGCGGAGGTCTGATTGCTCCCGATCAAACTACATTCAACTACATTAAAGGCAGAAGATTTGCCCCTCAGGGTGA
>DATHIE010000841.1:0-3643 GCA_035316905.1 Chryseolinea sp.
TTTCGCAATCATCTGTTCTGTGATATTATCCGGAACACTTAATTCATATTTATTGCCCCATTCCTTCAAGGCGTTAAATACCGGAACCAACGCTTTACCTTTCTCCGTGAGAAAATACTCCACCCGAGGTGGGATCTCAGGATAGATCACGCGTTTGATAATACCATCACGCTCCAAATCGCGAAGCTGTGTAGTGAGCATCTGTTTACTGATGTCTTTCAACATCATATTCAATTTCCCGAACCGATTAACGTCGTTGTTGATCAGGTAAAGAATGAGGATTTTCCATTTCCCGCCGATCACTCCCATGGTCGCTGTCACTGGACAGTTCACGAGGTCTGTCATTTTTATTGCCATTCTTGCTTTGTAACTAGTTTATTATCAGTAATAGTCCTTTTTATATGACTATATCAGAATATTGTTCCTACCTACAAAAATAAGACTTCTGTGTTAGAGTTACAACGCGTAAGCGCCTAGCGCATGCACTAGGTGACCGCGAAATCCAACAAAACAAAAACTCAATACCCGTATGAAAAACTATGTAATCACAGGATCAATCGGTCATATCAGCAAACCGATAGTAACAGGGTTGGTAAAAGCCGGCAAGAATGTTTCAGTCGTCACCAGCAACGCCGAAAAGGTAAAAGAGATTGAAGACCTCGGCGCCAAGGCGTTGGTTGGCTCCGTAGAAGAAAACGCTTTCACTAAAAAATCCTTTGCAGGAGCTGATGTCGTTTACACCATGATCCCTCCAATCTGGCAAACAAATAACTGGCGGGCATCCCAGCATAAAGTAGCCGACAATTACACTGAAGCGATCAAAAGCAACAATGTCAGGTACGTCGTGAACCTGAGCAGCCTGGGTGCACATTTGGGTGAAGGAACCGGACCGGTCATTGCATTGCATGATTTCGAGCGTTCGCTGAATTCAATTCCAAATCTTAATGTGAAGCACTTGCGCCCATCTTTTTTCTACTACAACCTGCTTAATCAGGTTGGGCTCATTAAACAAGCAGGAATCATGGGAGCAAACTATGGTGATGGTGATCAGAAAATCGCGCTCGTCCACACACGAGACATTGCTGACGTTGCTCTTGATGAACTGTTAAAACTGAATTTCAGTGGAATCTCTGTTCGACACATTGTAAGTGATGAACGCACTGGCGCGGACATAGCAAAGGTGTTGGGCAAGTCCATCGGAAAAGATCTGCCCTGGGTGATGTTCTCGGACGAAGAACAATTGAACGGTTTGTTGAATGGTGGCGTACCCACCACGCACGCTGCTTCATTTGTTGAGATGGGGGCTGCCTTCAGGAATGGTAAAATGCAGGAACTTCTTTCAAAAGAGAAAACCGTTGGGCCGACAAAGCTGGAGGATTTTGCAAAAGAGTTTGGCGTCGCTTACAACGTATAGACTATCGTGATCGTAGTGTCCGGTTGAAAGTTGTGACCGGCACTGCGCATCACTGGATAACTGATCAGACCTCAAACGTAGTTACGCCCGATTCCGGACAAGATACGCCACAATCGCACGCTTAGGTTCATAAATTCGATTATTTAGAAGCTTTTCCGTGTGGCTGATTTTTTGCAAACGGGTAACAAACACGTTTGAGACTATGATCTATCACAACATCATCCTCGCGATCCGTTCATACCTTCGATACAAAATTCCCTTCTTTATCAATCTAATCGGCCTCTGCACCGGACTCGCTTCCGCACTGCTGATCTATTTGTGGGTGAATGATGAAGTCAACTTCGATCGTTTTCACCAAAATAGCGATCGGATATTCCAGGTGATGGAACACCGTCAGCAAACAGATGAGACCAAGATCTCAGATGAAAGTTCGGGTATGCTTGCGGAAACCATTGCCGATGCAATGCCCGAGGTTGAATATGCTGCAGCCATCGCGCCGTCTTCATGGTTTCAGAAATTCACACTATCGATCGGAAATAAAAATGTCAAAGCGTCGGGACAATATGTAGGTCCTGAATACTTTAACATCTTCTCATTTCCCCTATTGCATGGCAACAAATCCGATGTATTGCGCGACAAAAATTCGATCGTCATTTCGAGAAGCCTTGCTGTGCGATTGTTTGGAACAACGGATAACGTCGTTGGAAAAGCGATCGAGTATCAGCATGAGCGGCAATTTCAGGTAAGTGGTATTTTCGAAGACCTTGCTGTTAACTCCTCAGAGCAATTCGATTTTGTTCTCTCGTTCGAATATTATAAAGACATTCAGTCGTGGGTAAAAAGCTGGTCGGCCAATCACGCAGGTCCGCACAATTTCGTTGTGCTTCGCGACGGTAGCGATCCGAATGCTTTTAATAAAAAAATAGCGGGGATAATTTCACAACATACCGAAGAAAAAAACCGCTCTGCCTTTGTGCTTCCCTACGCCGATAACTACTTATACAACTCTTTCGATCACGGCGTGCGAACCGGCGCAAGAATAGACAATGTCAGGTTATTCTCATTGATAGCAATATTCATACTTCTGATCGCCTGTATCAATTTCGTGAACCTGTCAACAGCACGTGCTTCCCAACGCATAAAAGAAATTGGCATCAAAAAGGCGACGGGCGCATCACGAAATCAGTTGATCGTTCAGTTTCTGTGCGAGTCGCTGCTACTGACCAGTATATCGGTATTTATTTCGCTTGCGATTGTGTATGCCATATTGCCTGAATTCAATATTCTCACTGGAAAACAAATTGTATTAAAGCCCATCGACTTATTCTTGCCATTAATTACTATTACACTGATTACTGCTCTGCTAGCTGGAAGTTATCCGGCACTGTACCTATCTGGCTTTGACCCGGTGGCAGTATTGAAAGGAAAGCTCAATATTTCGTTTGGAGAGCTATGGGTCAGGAAAGGCCTTGTCGTTTTTCAATTTACTTTGACCGTCGTGCTCGTCGTCATAGTGATCATTGTCTACGAACAAATTCAATACATTCAACACGAAAAGCTTGGTTACAACAAAGATCAAATCATTCGGTTTGATTCCGAAGGAAAGGTTTTGAATACGCAGGAGACCTTTGTCAATGCCCTCGAACAAATTCCGGGGGTGCTACATGCGGCAGGCAGTTACCACAATATTATCGGGAGAAATTTTGGAACGAATGACATCAGCTGGGCTGGAAAAAATCAGGATGACAATATTTTTTTCGAAGGAATGGTTGGAAGTGCCGACCTTCTCGAAACACTCGACATGAAACTGACACAAGGCAAAGGTTTCAATAAGGACGGTCCACTTATGGACGAGATTATTGTTAATGAAGAGGCAGTGAAAACTATGGGCATGGCAGAACCCATTGGTAAAGTGATCGAATTGAATGGACAGCAGCGAAAGATCGTAGGAGTACTTCAGGATTTCCATTTTGAATCACTTCATATTGCCGTTGCTCCAATGTACTACACGCGAGCCGCTGATGCTGATAACAGCTGGTATAAGATCCTTGTCAAACTGCAGGCAGGACATGAACGCGAAACAATTGAACGGATCGAATCATTCTACAATACTTATAACCCAGGATTCATCCTTGACTACGCATTTCTGGACGAAGCATTCCAAAAACAATATACCTCCGAAAATCGCGTAAGCCTTCTCTCGAAGTACTTCGCGACCATCGCTCTGGT
>DATHIE010000842.1:0-3633 GCA_035316905.1 Chryseolinea sp.
AATAGCCGGCCGCAGTACGATCACGCACAAAATGAAAAACACCAGAAGAAAATTTCTGATCATTTTTTTAACCTGCCCAATAACCTTGCCTAAAAAAGAAAAACCCGGATGGCCCGGGTTATTTTTAATAAATTTCACCAATGTTACAAGGCTTCGACTGCCTGCACTTCTCCTGGCATCATACGCGTAAAAAGATTCTCGATGCCAGCTTTTAACGTTACCATCGAAGAAGGACAACCGCTGCATGAACCCTGCAATTTTACTTTGACCACACCATCGTTGAAGGAGTGGTAAGTAATTGCACCACCATCCTGCTCGACTGCAGGCCTTATGTATTCTTCCAGGATTGTTTTGATCTTTTTTATTGTTTCCGTCTCTTCCTCAACCGGGCCTGTCGCGTTCTCATTCATCTCAATAATAAATCGCCCATCCTCCAGAAATTTCTTGATATGGCCTTTAATAGTATTCTGAACTTCAAGCCATTCGACATCATTTTTCTTTGTGACCGTTACAAAATTGCTTGCGAAAAAGACCCGGTCAACAAAAGGATACGTGAAGAGCTCCTGCGCAAGTGACGACAGCGAAGCACTTTCCGCATCAGGAAAGTCAAAGCTCATACCCTCAGGTACCAACATCTCGCTGACAACAAATTTCAGGGAATTAGGATTGGGATTTGACTCCAGGTAAATATGAATATTCTTAGGAACTGCCTGTAACATAGTACTCTATTTAATTATGGCAACAAAATTACTGAATTTAAGTTCGTCCTCTTACTTCTGAAAACTAAAAAGCTACAGTCTACTCCATTTCTCAATACCAACTTTTTCTATATTGCCGGCTTAAGCTGGATGGGTTCTGAATCTTTAAACCACGGAAAAATTGAATCAAAAAAGAGTTATTCAGGTCATTTTAGTTTTGTTAGCGATCTCGACCGTCCTGCACCTGATCAATTACTATTTAGCGCTATCGTTGCCCAATACGGTACTTATAGCAAGTAGATGGATCACCTGGCTTTTCGTCATCCTTTTTGCCATAAAAAAGAAATCTCTTACGACTTGGATCCTGGTAAGTATGCTCGTAGGGGTTGAAATCGGGCTTAATTTTCCCGTCTTCGCTCAGAACCTTGCTGTATTAAGTAAGATCTTCCTACGTCTCATCAAGACTATAATTGCTCCTATTCTCTTTGCTACGCTGGTAATGGGAATAGCCGGTCATTCCAATCTCAAACAGGTAGGGCGAATGGGATGGAAATCCATCCTCTATTTCGAACTAGTAACCACAATGGCGTTAGTAATTGGTATCGTCGCTATTAACCTTACAAAAGCCGGGGAAGGGATCGTGTTGCCACCTGGTTTTAAGCAAGAGTTGCCTGAAGCAAAGGCCCAGACCTGGGACGAAGTAGTATTACATGTCTTCCCCGAAAATTTCGTCAAGTCGATCTATAACGGAGATGTACTACCCATCGTCGTATTCAGCGTAATATTTGGTATTGCTCTCGCGTTGCTATCAGATCAAAAGAAAAAGCCTGTCCTGGAATTTACCGAGAGCCTCGCAGAGACAATGTTTAAGTTTACAAATATCATCATGCATTTTGCTCCATTCGGTGTTGGTGCAGCGATTGCCGTTACTGTTGGTCACCTGGGTATTGATATTCTCATGTCATTGTTAATGCTGCTCTTTACATTATACGGCGCCCTCCTTGTTTTTCTGTTCGGTGTACTGTTGCCCGTAGCGCTATCGGTTGGCGTACCAATAAAAAAATTCATTCAGGCCATCTCGGAACCTGTGTCCATCGCATTTGCTACCACCAGTTCTGAATCGGCGTTACCCAAAGCAATGGAAAACATGGAGAAGGTTGGAGTTCCCCGAAAGATCGTCTCTTTCGTACTTCCCACCGGATACACATTCAATTTGGATGGAAGCACATTGTACCTGTCTCTTGCATCCGTTTTCGTCGCGCAGGCTGCTGGCATAGAGCTAAGTATTGGTCAGCAGGCGTTAATGGTATTTACATTGATGCTGACCAGCAAAGGCGTTGCTGGGGTTCCCAGGGCTACGCTGGTGATCCTGTTAGCTACCGCCGCATCCTTTGGCTTGCCCCTCTGGCCAATCATGGCTATTCTCGGCATCGATGAATTAATGGACATGGCCAGAACGTCCGTAAATGTTATCGGAAATTGCCTTGCTACGATTGTAATTGCGAAATGGGAAGGAGAATATGTTGAGCCCGTTGGTGACGTGAATTTTGACTAAACATTGTTTGCCACAATTCTTTCAATTGCTATCACAAATCATGAATCTTATTGAACGCCGCTTGCCCAGTCTTATATTGTGCTGCGTTTTAAAAAATGAATAAGTTTCTCTTCTGTCTGATAGCATTAGCACCTTACTTTTCCTATGGACAGCTTCAGGATTCTATCAAAGCCCCTAAGCGTCTTCGCTTAACTCCCTTGCCGGTTGTCTATTATTCGCCGGAAACCCGATGGGGTTTCGGTGCCCTGGTGGCCGCAAATTTTGAAACGACCAAAGTGCCAGACACAGTAACAAAAAGCTCATATGCGCAGACATATTTCCTTTACACGATCAACGATCAATATGAATTGGGACTATCGACCCGCATTTATACCCCAGGCAACAAGTTCATCTTTCATGGCAAATTCAACTATACTTATTTTCCGGAGTACTATTACGGCATAGAAACAGAAGACCCGGAGTCCAGAAAAGATACAATAGAATACAACCGGATTTCCGCCGATCTCAGATTTTACTGGCAGCTTAAGCGCAATCTTTATGCAGGTTTTGCTACGCGATTCAGCGATATCAAAGATATTAACGGTGGCCCTGATGGCCACTTTTCAGACGACAAACCACCCGGATATGAAGGTTACTGGCTACAGGGGTTTGCTCCCGCCCTGACGCTTGAAACGCGCGACAACTATGTTTATCCGCGCAAGGGCTTTTACCTCGAAATTTTGTACTACCTCTACCCATCTTGGAGCGGCAATCGCTATGGATTCCGTTCTTTTAAACTGGATGCAAGAAAATATTTCCCGATAAAGCTTACCAGCGATATCGATGCGCTAGCATTACAGTTCGTGGCAAACGTCAATAATGGTAATGTTCCTTTCAAGGATATGGCCGACATCGGTGGATCAAATACCATGCGTGGCTATTACACGGGATTTTATCGTTATAATAACCTTTATGCCTTGCAGGCAGAATTGAGAGCTCATGTCTGGTGGCGATTGGGGCTCACTGTTTGGGCAGGCGCCGCGCTGACACCGGAAAAGTGGTATACATTCTTTGATCATTCCATTAAGCCCAATGTCGGCTTGGGATTAAGGATAATGATGAACCGCAAAGACCGACTCAATGTTCGGGTCGACCGGGGATTCGGTAAGAAAGGTCAGAATGGCTTTTACCTCGATATAGCAGAAGCCTTTTGATGCGTACGACGACGTTACGACATCTTTGATATTTTGTAACGCAAATAAAAATCGGCAATCACCAGGGCGGCCATTGCTTCTACGATTGGAACAGCACGCGGAACTACACACGGATCATGCCTTCCTTTTCCACTTACATTTGTTTCATTGCCATATTTATCAACAGTAGCTTGGTCCTGCATTATGG
>DATHIE010000843.1:0-5524 GCA_035316905.1 Chryseolinea sp.
CGCAAAGACATAAAGACCTTGTTGGGTAGGCGTAGCTGTAAGGAAACCTTCATCGCTGATCTTCAGGTCCGGTACACCACCAAGAATGTTAGTGAGACTAAAGGGAGGTTTCCAATCAACCGTCGGATAAGGACCAGGAAGCAGTGGAGGAAAAGGATCAATTGAGTGAGTGCTCAACGGTGTGACTAGTGAATATGCAAGCGAATCACCATCGTCATCTATTCCCGCAAAGTCAACATAATAAGGTTTGCGTGGACAAGCATAGTCATTTAGCGGAGGGAACAACCGCGGCGAAGAGTTAATGAAAGGCTTGCCGTCTTTTACTACTGGAGGAAATTCAAGATAGAAAGTTTGACCTGTTGACCTGCTTCCGACTGCCGGATCATCGCTGAAAATATTGGTTATCGTATAATTTCTGCAACAACGCTCCCACACTATATAATAACCCTCCGGATCGTCGTAGCGCTCATCTGAGAGATTCAGTGTTGTAGTGTACACCAGCTTTGAAGTAACGATTTCACCGTTCGAACATTCGGGCTGTGTATAGTCTACATTGGTGATGCTATAAGTGCTGAAAAACACATTTTGCATCAGGAAATTGTCACTCTTTCGATAAATAGCCGTAGTGAAGTTGTTGTCTTTTGCTCCGGGGTTCCCGTTGAGTTCGTCGAAGTAAAGAATCAGGCTGACCCGGTATTGATTTCCTGTAAGATGAATGATTTCAAATTCGCCCCCCACGATATGAGACGCCGTAAGCGGCAGAGAAAAAAGAAAAAAAATAACTGGTAAAATCCTCTTCATATCGTTCCCCAAAGGGAATAAAGATAGAAAATCCCGCCGAGGCAGAAAACCCCCGGGATTACGTAATTTCGCCTCTTTATGAAAAAAGGAGACGTAATACAGGACATTGTAGTCGAAACCATGGCTTCTGAGGGCAAATGCGTTGCGAGAGTGAATGGTTTAGTGATTTTTTTAGAAGGAGGAGCCCCAGGCGACGTGGTGGATGCGAGGCTAACCAGGATAAAAACGTCGTTTCTTGAAGGTAAAGTAACTGCAATAAAGTCGCTTTCGCCCAGACGAGCTGAGCCATTTTGTGTCCATTTCGGTACTTGTGGCGGGTGTTCCTGGCAACACATTGAATACGACACCCAACTTTTGTATAAACAAAAGCAGGTTACTGACAACCTTGAACGGATCGGGGGACTTCAACTCCCGGCAATACAAACGATACTGCCTTCGAAAAACATCCGATTTTACAGGAACAAGCTCGACTATACTTTTTCAGCGCAACGATGGTTGAGCTTTGATGAAATGGCTGAACGAAAAAAACTCGACCCGGAAAATCCCTGGGGCGAAGCGGAGCCTGCTTTAGGTTACCACATTCCGCGTAAGTACGATCTTGTGTTCGACGTCACTGAATGTCATCTTCAACCTCATCCTTCGAATGCGATACGACTGGCAGCTAAAGATGAAGCTATTAAGAATGCAATTCCCTTCTTCGATTTGAGAAAACAAGTGGGCTTCTTGAGGACGTTGACTATTCGCACGGCCACAACGGGTGAGGTAATGGTAATCTTGCAGGTCACTTACGAAAAGATGGAATGGACCGAAAAGATCTTGAACAGACTAGCGAATGATTTTCCATCGATCACATCGTTCCAGTATATTATCAACGGCAAAAAGAATGATACTTTTGCCGATCTCGACATAATATGCTGGAAGGGATTACCCTATATCACGGAGCGAATGCCAAAGCCCGATGCTTCCGGTTGGCTGGAATTCAGAGTCGGTCCAAAATCATTTTATCAGACCAATTCAGAACAAGCATTCGAACTTTATCGTGCGGCCTGGGAGATGGCGGACCTGAATGGAACGGAGCTTGTTTATGACCTTTACACAGGAACGGGAACTATCGCAAATTTCGCCGCGGCTCATGCACGAAAAGTTATCGGACTTGAGTATGTCGCTGCGGCAATAGAAGACGCCAAGATCAATTCGACGATAAACGGCATAACAAATACAGATTTTTACTCGGGTGATATCAAGGATCTACTGGATGAGGGATTTCTAAATACTCACGGCCGCCCTGATACAATTATAACGGACCCGCCACGCGCAGGCATGCACGAAGACGTAACAAAAATGTTGCTGAAGGCCGCCCCCGAAAAAATCGTATATGTGAGCTGTAACCCTGCAACGCAGGCAAGAGACCTAAAGATTCTCGCTGAATACTACGACATCGCAGCCGTTCAACCTGTAGACATGTTTCCACATACTATGCATGTCGAAAATGTCGTAAAACTGATAAGACGTTCGCGCCTTTAGAATTTATCTAGACTGTTTGGGGAAAGTAAAAAGCCCACAGATAAATCCTCGCTGAATGTTCCAGTCAAACCATATCTACTTGAATTGAGACGCTGACAAGCCTGTAATCGATGCCCGTTACTGACAATTTTTCTCCGGCGCAGGGATATTGTAAAGCTGAGGAACTCAATTATATTTACCGGCTGGAAACGTTGTGTGAGTTGGTGTATCTTAAACGATGCAAGTTTCTCCGCGCAAAAGCGGTATCTTAAAAACACTTTCAGCCTCGACAGGAGTATTTCGATTTTTTAGGAAACCGGGCCAAAGTGTTTGTAATTGCGTGCGCATTGATTTTTTAGGGACATAAATCTGATATTGTTATGGAGGTAATGCCGGCTGTTGTTTGCCTTGCAAAACATTATGGAATAAAAGGTGTACTGATCTACATCAGGCTGAAGCTTGGGTTCACCAATGGGATCCACGTACCGCATGTCCTTCATCCGATTAATCTACGGAAGGGCACGAGCGACATTTCTACCTTTCAGGCAATATTTACCTACACCGAATACGAAGTCAATCTGGATTTTAGTCCCACTACAATTATAGATGCGGGTGCGAACGTTGGCCTTGCATCCATTTACTTCGCCAACAAATACCCGAAGGCAACTGTTTTTTGTGTCGAACCGGAAAAGAGCAATTTCGACTTGCTGAAACAGAATGTTGCAATTTATAAGAACGTTCATCCATTGAAGAACGCCATTTCAAATACATCCGGTCAGGTTATAAATGTAGTAGACACGGGAGGCGGAAACTGGGCATTTCGCACAGAAGCGGTCGAAACTTCTCAGGATAAAAAAGTAAGTGACAGCGCGAAGACAATTACCATCACCGATATCTTAAAACAAAACGGTATTGATACCATAGACATCCTTAAGATAGATATCGAAGGTGCCGAAGGACAATTGTTTGAAAGTGGTTACAACGAATGGCTTCCGCGCACTCGTTGTTTAATGATCGAGTTACATGACCGATTTGCACCTGGTTCCTCAAGGAAAGTGTTTAAGGCGATCAGCGAATACAATTTTTCCTATTCTCAAAATGGCGAGAACCTCATCTTTATAAATGAGGATGCCAAGATCCAGCCGACTCAATCAGTAAAGGAACAGAGCGTCGGGGTAAAAGGCTGAAGTCATCCCTATTGGTCTGAATTTCGCAATGGCCATTACATGTCATTAATTCAAGAGAAGATAAAGGAAGTTGTAGAACGAATTTATCTCTTGTGCATTTAAATCTTCCAGCATGTTTCAGCGGGACCTCAGCCAATCTTTGGTCTGGCAGGGGGCTTGCGCGGATTGGGTGCAGGCCCGATGGAACATGCGGGGCCCAACCGGCCCTGGAGGCAATAGCTGTTGTATTCTTTCCGCGCATCTACTTTCCTATTACTGTATAAATTTGTGGGATGCAAAACGACCTGCTCTTTATTCTTTTCCTTCTCTTCTGCGTCTTTATGTTTATCATGTTGGGCCAGAAGCTCCGGATTTCGTATCCCATTTTCCTTGTAGTTGCCGGGCTCGGCCTGGGATTCATACCTGGCGTGCCTCATATATCTATTGACCCGGAGCTGATCTTCCTGATCTTCCTGCCGCCGCTGCTATATGAAGCTGCCTGGTTTACGTCGTGGGCAGAATTCTGGAAATGGCGACGCGTCATTGCAATGCTCGCCTTCGGTCTGGTATTCGTGACTGCAACTGTGGTAGCGTACGCATCATATGTTATGATCCCGGGCTTCACCCTGGCAATGGGATTTCTGCTAGGAGGAATCATTTCACCGCCAGACGCAGTAGCGGCAACATCCGTACTCAAAAATATCAACGTGCCCCGGCGCCTTGTTGCAATTCTGGAAGGCGAAAGCCTCGTGAATGACGCCTCTAGTTTAATTGTTTTCAGGTTCGCACTTGCTGCTATGCTCTCCGGACATTTTGTTCTTCAAGAGGCAGTTATGGATTTCTTTCTTGCTGCAGGTATGGGTATCGTTGTAGGATTGGTCGTTGCTCAGATCATGTATGTAGTTCATAGATATCTTCCCACAACCTCAAGCATAGACGTTTCATTGACATTAATGACGCCGTACTTTATGTATTTAGCGGCCGAATATTTTCATTTCTCGGGTGTTATGGCTGTAGTAAGCGGCGGGTTGTTCCTCTCCTATCGGTCGCATGAAATACTTTCTTCCGGTTCTACAAGGATGCAGGCTCACGGTGTATGGTCCACCACTATCTTTGTGCTAAATGGTTTGGTATTTATTCTGATTGGTCTCGAACTTCCTGTAGTGATCGAAGGTCTTGACGGATACTCCATTCCTGAAGCTATAGGCTACGGACTCGCGATCAGCTTTGTGGCCATAGCAGTGCGAATGCTCTGGGCGTATCCCCTCGCCTACGTTCCTATATGGTTCAAGAGCAGGGTACGGGCCGACAACGTGAATCCAACCTGGAAGGCTCCCACCATTGTTGGATGGGCGGGTATGCGTGGCGTTGTTTCTCTCGCTTCTGCACTTTCCGTTCCGTTGTTATTAACGAATGGCGAACCCTTTCCGCATCGTAACCTCATTCTGTTCATAACATTTATCGTCATACTTATAACGCTTGTATTCCAGGGGCTCACTCTGCCGTGGGTAATACGCAATGTGAACATCCTCGAGATCGATAAAACGCTTCCCGAGGGACAACAGGAAGCTGGTATACAACTACGACTAAAACGGCGTGCGCTTAATCGACTGACTGAAAAGTTCACTGCCGATATAACAGAAAATGAACTGGTCGGACTTCTGAAAGGTAACCTCGAAAGCGATCTCGATGAAACCCAACAACGCCTTGAATCACTCGAGTGCGATACGCTTGCGCATGAAGAACTGGAACGCTATCATCACGTTCTCCTTGATCTTTACGCCGAGCAGCGCAGAGAACTTTTCAAACTTCGCAAGGAGAAAGCATTCAGCGACGAGGTGATCCGCAAGCAGGAGTTGCAACTTGACCTTGACGAAGCCCGTGTGAGTAATCATTCATTACACAACTAAGAACATAAAACTATGCATGCAGGCAGACACTATAAACTGCGAGAAGTATTGTACTGGACAAGAAGGGAAATCTTTTGGTTGATTCCCCTGGCGACGGTACCAACCATCGTCTATGCAGAATTTGACTTAAAAATCTCACTGCCC
>DATHIE010000844.1:0-3474 GCA_035316905.1 Chryseolinea sp.
CGGCAATCCTGTTCGTAAGGATATTCTCTCGGTTGGGCTCAAACGAGATAAAGCATTAAGTCACTTTGGATTTGATGCAAACAAAAGGACTCTTCTCGTCATAGGCGGAAGCCTTGGAGCACGATCCATAAATGAAAGCATCATTTCTGGAATGGAAAAATTGATTGATGCAGAGGTACAGGTGATCTGGCAAACCGGAAAGGGGTACTATGACAACTACAAAGCGAAACTTGTAAAGTATGACCTTAGGCGTATCCGCGTCCAGGATTTTGTTCGTGAAATGGACTTAGCGTATGCCGCTGCTGACGTGGTGATTTCTCGATCAGGCGCGCTAGCAGTTTCTGAGATATGCATTGCTGGTAAGCCGGCAATCCTTGTTCCTTCACCAAACGTTGCGGAAGATCACCAAACAAAAAATGCAAAAGCATTGGTTGACAAGGCTGCGGCTGTGTTGGTGCTGGACAAAGATGTGAGTGAGAAATTGCTGGAGGAAGCTTTTACACTTTTGTTTGATAAGAATCGCTCGTTAAAGCTCACTGAAAATATAACGAAGTTAGCGAGGCCTCAGGCTACTACGGCGATTGTAAATGAAATTGAAAAATTATTGGCCGAAAAGTCAGTCGATCATGATTTGCCGGCTAAAGACAAAACAATATATACGTTAGATAAAAAGACTTACGATCAACATCTCGATGTTACGTGTCTTCAACCAGTATGGGTAAAACGGTAAGAATGTGAGATTGGAACAATACGATAATATTTACTTCCTGGGAATTGGCGGGATTGGTATGAGCGCTTTAGCACGTTGGTTCGTGAAGAAAGGACTGCATGTGTCCGGCTATGATCGCACATCTACCACGTTGACGGATGAGCTTCGGAAGGAGGGTATGTCAATCCATTTCGATGACAACACAGACCTTATCCCAAAGGAGGTATTAAGCCAGAAGGATAAGACTATGGTCATTTATACTCCGGCAATTCCAAAGGGACATTTGGAGCACAATTATTTGCTGGACAATGGCTATACGATATTGAAGAGATCAGAGGTGTTAGGGCTGATAACCAAAGACTATAAGACCATCGCCGTTGCCGGAACGCACGGGAAGACCACGACGTCGTCGATGATCGCTCATATTCTGAAAGTTGCCGGAAAAGATATGGTAGCCTTCCTTGGAGGCATCACCACAAATTATCAGTCCAATCTGGTAATGCATGGAGAAGTGAAGAAGGATACGCTGGTTGTCGTGGAGGCTGACGAGTTCGATCGGTCATTCCTGCGACTGTTCCCAGAAATTGCCGTCGTCACTTCGGCTGATGCAGATCATCTCGATATTTATGGAGATCATCAAAGCGTCATTACATCATTCAGAGATTTTGTATCGCAGATAAATAGCGGCGGATCGTTGATCATACATGAATCTGTGGCGGAGTTACTGGCATCCAATGTCGGTCACGTTACTAAAAGTACTTACAGCATGAGCCGGGGACAATTTTTTGCCGGCAACATTACCGCGAAGGGCGGATTTTTTGAGTTTGATCTCCAAGGTTTTGGAAAAATCGAACGAGTTCAGCTTGGCGTCCCTGGTTTTCATAACATTGAAAATGCAATTGCAGCTTCCGTTGCGGCTACCCTCTGCGGTGTTGGCGTCTCAACTATTGCAGAGGCGCTTGCATCTTTCCGTGGTGTCAAAAGACGATTTGAATATGTCATCAAGTCGGATCGTATTGTTTACGTGGATGATTATGCCCACCATCCAGCCGAGATCGAAGCATTCCTTAAATCAATGAAGTCTTTGTACCCCGGCAAAAAGCTAACGGTGATCTTTCAGCCACACCTGTTTACGCGGACTCGTGACTTTGCGGAAGGATTTTCGAAGAGTCTTAGCCTTGCCGACGAATTGTTGCTGATGGATATCTACCCGGCGCGCGAGCTTCCTATACTTGGAGTTGATTCAGATATGCTGCTAAATAATATAACCAGCCCTGTTAAGATCCGGTGCAATAAGTCCAACCTGATGGAGGAACTGGAAAAGATGGACACACGAGTGGTTGCAACAGTGGGTGCAGGTGATATTGATACGTTTGTGGAGCCGATAAAAAAGATGTTAAAGAAGAAGTATGAAGTTTAAGTTTAACATAAAGAGAGAAATAAAAATCGTAACGGCTGTCCTTATTGTCGGAGGTATCATTGCATTTACCGAGCGACGACAGGGAAATGCGTCCATTAAGGATATCACTATTAAGGTGAAAAACGCTCACGATAATCATTTTCTCGATGAGGATGACATTGTGGGTCTTATGGACCTTAAGAAAGAAAATCTCAAAGGTGCCAGCCTGGATCGGGTGAATATGAAGGAGGTAGAAAAGAAGATCGGACGCGATCCCTTCATTCAAGATGCGCAATTATACAGCGACCTTAAAGGCAACCTGGTTGTAAGCGCTGAACTTCGCAGGCCTATCGCGCGGATTGTGAGGAACGATGGACCAGACGGTTATATTTCTGAAGATGGAACGGTAATGCCTGTGTCCGATCATTTTACTTCGCGCGTCATTCTTATCAGCGGTTCTTATGTAAAACATATATTAGGTCAGACCAATCTAACGTCAACTGAAAGTGGTGTTCAGCTTATGGATCTGATAAACACAATCCGACAAGATGAATTTTGGAATGCACAGATCGCGCAGATGGATATTGATTCGAAGATGAGAATTACAATATACCCACAGGTTGGTGACGAACGAATTGAATTTGGAAGGCCAGAAAACACAGAGACGAAATTGAAAAAGCTCATGATCTTTTATAAAGAGATCTTGCCGCGGATGGGATGGAACAAATATGATCGGGTTAATCTCGAGTATGAAGGGCAGATAGTTGCGGAATAAACAGATTTGAATGAAACAGATTTTTTTACCAACAAAAACATAACAACCACTAATAAAGATTTACAACCATGGAACAAGAAAAACTAATTGTCGGACTAGACATTGGCACTACGAAGATATGTGCCATTGTGGGCCGGAAAAATGAGTTTGGTAAACTCGAGGTTCTGGGGATGGGCAAAGCCGAGTCAGAAGGGGTCGTAAAGGGAATTGTGTTCAATATCGATAAGACCGTTTTTGCAATCGAGAGGGCCATCAAAGAAGCGAGTGACCAGGCTGGGATCGATATTGGTGTTGTCAACGTAGGAATTGCGGGTCAGCACATCCGCAGCTTTATTCAGCACGGTGGCATTACACGCTCTTCGAAGGAAGAAGAGATCACCATTGACGATGTCGAGCGCCTCACCCAGGATATGTACCGCATGGTTGTTCCTCCTGGAAGCCAGATCATTCACGTTATGCCGCAGGATTATATGGTGGATTATGAAGACGGTATTAAAGAACCCGTTGGAATGTCTGGTGTCAGACTGGAAGCCGATTTTCATATCATTACAGCGCAGACAAATGCAATTAACAATATCAACAAGTGTGTGA
>DATHIE010000845.1:0-4221 GCA_035316905.1 Chryseolinea sp.
AGAACAGCTCCGATTTCATTTTAGATTAAAACCTTGCCGGTATGAAATGACGGAAACTGAAATAATGGACAGGATGTATCTGCTTCATGCGCGAGATAAACAGTTGTCTAACTTCTCGTCCGGAATGAAACAGCGAGTAAAATTGGCGCTGGCATTTTTTTCGAAGGCTGACGTCATATTTCTTGACGAACCTGGAACGAATCTCGACAATACGGCATTTGACTGGTACACCCGCGAGCTTCAGGCCTTACCGCCAGAATGCCTCGTTTTTATCGCTAGCAACCAGCCATCAGAATATCCGGCCAACGCCCAAAAAATAGACATCATGAGCCTAAAGTAAGGGTTACATGGAGATGCGAACACATATTAATGAATCACCACGGCGCGCTTCCGAGCCTCGTTGAGTTTGATTTTATCAATTTTACTGGCATATTCGTAAATTAAATTAACCGTTCAAGCATGAAATACGTAGCAAGATTACTCTCTCTGTTTATACTCGTTAGCGCCGGAATATTTTACGCTAGCTGCGATGGTAGTGATGACCCTGAAAAGTCTCAAGAAGAAACGCAGCTTGACAAGCTCAAGGGAACCTGGAACGTGCAAAGCGTTGTCAATGACGCAACTACAAGGACAGACGAATACCCTGGAATGACAGTAGCAATTGCCGGAACATTTACCGAAGGGGGAACTTATAATTACACCAGCGATGCCACTTCGTGGCCAAGCGTAAGTCCCTGGAAAGCACTCGACACATGGAAATTTAATGCTGGAAGTGTCGGAAGTGTTCTCGTGAGGCAAACCGACCTTGTCCCAATCACCTACACGCTTTCTAACTCAGACAAGACACTTGAACTCAGGTTTGATTATTCGGGCCCTGGATTTAATAACACTCGGGTCGAATCAGTAACAGGCGAGTGGATTTTTACATTCACCAAACCATAAGAGATCAGATCTAAGAAAAAAGAGCTCATAAAGGGCTCTTTTTTTTTGCCATTATTTTAAGATAACTACAGTTATGCCATCGCCGCCGTGTTCTATGTGCTCGTCCTTCATGGCAGCCACTTCCTTAAATGACTTTAAATGATCTCGTACTACCTTTCTTAGTACTCCTTCGCCTTTTCCGTGCAATATCCTGAGCTCTCCCTGCCCAAGTAAAATGGCAGTATCCATAAACTGGTCCAGAATGCCTATCACCTCGTCAACACGTTTGCCACGAATATCTAATGTTGAATTGAAGTTTGCCCGCTTCTCCTGAACGTTAATACCCGCTGACCTGAGCTTCGCTTCTACCTCCTTTGTTACTGGCGTCGTAATCTTTTCAAGTTTTTCCAACTTGGTAAGGGACTTGATGTGACCAAATTGGACTGTAGCGTTGCGGCCTTGTATTGCGATTATCAAACCGCTCCCCTCCTGACCAATAAGTCTAACCCGATCTCCTTCTACTAACTCGACAGCGTGCTTTTCTTTCCGGGGCGCTTCACCCACCTTTTGGTTCAACGTTTCAAGGTTCTTTCGGACCTTCGACGTTTCTTTTTTCTCCGCTTTGTTTTCCTTGATGTGCCGTATTGTTTTTTCAATCTCGCGATTGGTCTCTTTTAAAAGATTGGATGCATCCTCCTTTGCCTTGGTGATAATTTCCTTCTTGCGCGACTCAAGATCAGAATACAAAGACTGGTATTTTGCCAGCGATTGTTTCAACTCCTGGTCCTGCCGTTCCATCCTTTTGACTTTTTCGCTCAGCTCGACGCGCTCTTTTTCAAGCGAGCGTACCAATGTTTCAAACCCGGCAAGATCTTTACCTACGAGTTTTTCCGCTTCAGCAATTGTATTTTGTGGAAGTCCCGTTTTCCTGGCGATCTCCAGCGCAAATGAACTACCGGGTTTGCCGATGTCAAGGACATAAAGGGGAATCATGTTCTTATCATCAAAGCGCATTGCCGCATTTCTGATTCCCTGATGTTGCCCGGCGAACAGCTTCAGATTGTAGTAATGTGTTGTAGCAATCCCCCACACTCTTTTCTTCAATAGCGTATCCAAAATTGCCTGCGCTATTGCTCCACCAAAGTTCGGATCGGTTCCGGATCCAAGCTCATCCATCAATACCAACGATTTATCGGAAGCTGATTGAATGAAAACATTCATATTCCTTAGGTGGCTGCTATAGGTACTTAAGTCATTTTCGATCGATTGTTGATCACCAATGTCCAGAAAAATGTCTTGAAATATCCCCACCCTTGATCGTTCGGAGAGTGGTATGAGCAGTCCGCATTGAGCCATGTATTGTAACAACCCAACGGTTTTCAGACATACAGACTTTCCGCCGGCATTTGGCCCTGATAACAGCAGCAATCGATCTTGTTGATCCAGCTCGATAGAAAGAGGAACCACTTCACGTTTGCCTTTCAGGCTCAAATAGAGCAAAGGGTGTCTGGCGTTGTACCAAACCAGTTCAGTTGTATTCTCAATAAATGGCAAATCCGCATTAACCTCGACGGAAAATTTTGCTTTTGCCCGTATGAAATCAATCTGTGAAAGAAATTGAAAAGCGGGACGCAAAACCGGGAGATGCATTCTGAATTCATTCGTAAGATCCGTGAGTATCCGTATAACTTCACGCTTTTCGGAATGTTCCAGCTCGCGGATCTCATTGTTTGCATCGAGCATTTCAGTGGGTTCCATGAACACGGTCTGGCCCGTCGCAGACTCATCAAGAATAAACCCTTTCAATTTTCTCTTGTGCTCGGCCTGAATCGGAATCACAACGCGTCCGTCACGAATTGTTGGAAGGGAACCCTCGGGCACCCAACTTTCGCTAACCGCAGTGCGAAATATTTGGTCAGCCAACTTCCTCAACCTTGCCTGTTCTTCTCTTAGTTTTTTTCGAATCCTGGCAAGCTCAGCAGTAGCATTGTCCCGAACAATTGCCTTGTCATCTATCTTTGAAAATATGAGTTGGTGCAACGTAGCCGGTACAGCAATCACTCCACTCATCCTGAAAAGTTCCGGGTACGTCTCGGCCGATTTCGCAAGAAATGCTTTACATGCATTGATCGTCTCCAGAGAATAGGCCAGACTTATAAATTCGTCAGCCTCGAGCCAACTTCCATCAATTGAAATCTTTTGAAACCATTCGGAAGGATCCGAGAAATATCTTCCGGGGAATGGCTCACCCTTCTCCAATATTTGCTTGAACTCCAGGTTTTGTTTTAACAACGTCCTGATGAATTCTGCTTCGGTATTGAAGCGCATTTTATCAACCCATGCTTCACCAGAAGGAGAACTACAATACCTTTTCAGTTTTTCTCTTATTTGGTCGAAGCCTAGTCTTTGCTCGAGCGAATCAGGGTAAATCATCTTGGGTGACCGGAAAGAGCGCGCTGTTCTCTGAGGTTTAGGGAATCAACAAGCGAAGTGTACATGACTTCCATGTCCTGGGGATGGTCCATATAATAATCCAGGGATTTCCTGAACACCGAATCCGTAACGCCCGCTTTAGCAAAGACTTTTTCTTTCATCACATCGAAAATCAGGGTTAAAGAATCACGTTTCACCCCCAGCGTACTGATCTTTTGTTCTGCGATATACAATTCAGACATTACAGCGACCATCTCGTCCTGGGACAATACGCCCTCAGGAACCTGCTTTTTTTTACAGGAGGACAGTCCAAGGATAATTATTATCACCAGACACGACCGCATCACATACCTGTCCTGACCTTTTGCAGATTTTACCACGCTATACTTAATTTTGGGTGGAGCAAAATACTCATAATTGTTCTATTTTTGGCCAATTCAGGTTCTAGCCACACGTTATCGTAATGCCAGAACAAATACTATTCCAACGGACCACGTGAAGGAGCTTTTAAAGAAATTAAGGAAATACGAGATCCAGATCCGCAAGGCTATCAACAGCCAGATGCAGGGCGATTTTCATTCCGTGTTCAAGGGGTCGGGACTGGAGTTTGACGACGTCAGACCCTATCAATACGGCGATGACATTCGGACAATCGATTGGAACGTTTCGGCGAAAGGTCATGGTACGTTCGTAAAGACCTTCCGCGAAGAAAAGGAACAGACAGTGTTCTTTATACTCGACGTGAGCGCCTCTGAAGAAATCGGAAATCCCGGCAGCACTAAGGCTGACATTGGCAAGGAGATTTGCGGTGTGCTTGCCCTTTCCGCCTCAAAAGAATCAGGGCACGTGGGGCTAATTTGTTTTTCC
>DATHIE010000846.1:0-11205 GCA_035316905.1 Chryseolinea sp.
CCTTTGCTTCCAGTGATGTTGCCAGTCCTGCTGCAAACACTAAATGTTCTGAAGGTACGCCTTTGTCAACGTGTAACACCACTGCTCCACCAGAACCACCCAGCCTGCGCTTAAGTTCACCCTCAAGTGTCGCTCTCGTTACCTTCTTTTCATTGATATAGTATTGAAGTTCTTTGGTGATCGTTATGGAAACTTTTTGAAGGTTGATGGTTCCTCCTTTGCTGCTGGGCAGATTCACGGGCAGGCCGGAAGGTGTAACGAAAGATGATGTCAGCATAAAAAAAATCAATAGCAAAAAGATCAAATTCGTCATGGAAACCATGCTAAAACTTGCCTTGATCTTATTTTTTGGACTGATATCCATAATAATGAACACTATTAAATCTACCGAGTTTCCTGCAACAAGTCAATGAAATCTATCGACGTGTATTCCATCTTGTGAACAACATTCCTAACCGCCGTTACAAGATAGTTATAGCCTACAAATGCCGTAAGACCAACAATAAGTCCAGCTATTGTTGTGATCATTGCCGAATACATTCCGGAGGATAATAGCTCCGGACTTAAATAGCCTTGTTCCTGGGCGATTGCAATAAATGCCTTAACCATACCAATTACTGTTCCAAGAAAACCAAGCATCGGTGCGGCACCTGCTATTGTAGCCAGCAAGGGAAGGTTCTTCTCCAGCTTAAACACTTCAATCTTTCCAATGTTCTCGATAGACGCTTCTATATTCTTAAGCGGGCTTCCAATTCGAGCAACACCCTTTTCAATCATTCTCGCAACAGGAGTATCGTTTTGTGAACACAGCGCCTTTGCCCCATTGATGTCGCCCTTATGCACGAGTTCTTTAATTCGCCCCATGAAAGCTTCAGGATCCTCATTGGCTTTGTTGATGGCAAGAATCCGTTCAACAAATAGATAAATCGCTAGCACCCAAAGAAGAACAATAGGGATCATCATGAATCCACCTTTTATTGTAAGATCGATTACCGATAACGATTCGGCGGATATTACCTCTGGTTCAGTGACTGCATCGCTCACAATTTGAAGTAAAATCATGTAGGTGTGTTAGTCTAAAAAATAAAGTGCATGGAGGCTACTTGCTCCATACTTTGCCATCAGGTTAAAGAAAACAATAAATACTTAATACTTGATGACCCATAATTTATCCCCGTAATCACCACCCTTCATTCCGTCTGCTGTGGCTTGCGCATTAGCGTAAGTATCACCATTAGCAACTGCCAGCCTGTGAAATTTGGTGTTGCCGAATGGAGGAATAATATGAGTCGTCACACCTTTGGCGCTGAGTTTTTTCGCATAGTCCATTATGAGGTCACCGTCGATAGAACTTGCAACGACAACAAAATAGCGTCCTTGTCTGTCACTTAGCGTCTCAATTGTTCCCGCTGGCGGAGCTACCGTGGCCGTAGCAGCAGTAGTCTTCTTTTGTTCTTCCTCAAGCCTGCGTTGTTCCTCGAGCCTGGCTGTTTCCTTCTTACGCGCATCCTCCTGTGCAGCCAACCGCTCTCTACGGAGTTGTTCTTCCGCCTGCTGTTGTTTGGGACGATACATAGAAAAATACCACACCGCACCTCCAGCTATCAACAGAACGAGAAGCACCCCCAACACCTTGGGCCATATCGCCGGCTTTTCGTCCTCATACGAATAAGAATACGATGGCTCATAAAATTGATTTTCCTCAACGAACTCCTCTTTAGGTTGTTCTTCTTCCTTTATTTCCGCTACTGGTTCTTCGGAAGTAAATGGGATGGGTTCCGATTGAACTTCTGAAGTTTCGTTACTTGTATTTTCTTCGTCAGGAGTATCACGCTTGAGAGGCTCATACTCTATTTCTGGAAGGCCAAAGGTATCATCCGCGTTGTCCAGATTCTCCTGTGGTTGATCTTCATTTGGTTTTTTTCTTCTTGCCATAAGGCGTTAATTGGTTAAGTACCAGTGTAATTATACAAAATTAAGCTAAAATTTCACCGATCCAAGCGGTGCACCGTTGCTATGCGATCTCGATAATAAAGCCAAAATACCTCCTTTCAAAAGCTCCATGTGATGCCAGCCATTAACTGGAAGCCACGCACAGGATAATTGAGAAAAAGTGGATACTTATTTGAAGTAATGTTGTGAAGTTGCACAAATGCTGAGAAGCTCTTCGAAAAAAGGTACTCAGTCTTGAGATTAAGGTCGAATGCAGCATCTAACTTTACTTCTTTATCTGTCACGGGATCCAGCGCCTTCATGCCTCCCTGGGCAATCAGGTCTGCGCTAAAAATAAACTTGTCATAAAGATTATAAGAACCATTTGCGGTTAGCTTATACGTTGGCCTATGCCATGCCTCAGTGACACTTCCTGTCCCATAGTTATAAAAATCACCACGCAGCATGAACTTCGCGACCTCCGACTGTGCATAGCTCAAGGCCGCAAAGATGTTGGCACGTCGTGTTCCAGCTCCCCCGTCGTAAACCACTTCAAACTTGGATTGATCATCCTCAGAATTCACGAAGTAGTACCAGTTCTTCAAACTCGCGAACGACATTCCCGTGTGGACTGCAACCTTGTTTCCCAGCCTTGCTTTTAATCCTACACTAAAGTCTAATGCTTTGTTGGTATGAAAGATCGGGACATTGGGTTCAAGCCAAAGATTGTCGTAAGAAAGGGATTGCAAGGAAACTTTCTCGATGCCACCCGTCAACGAAGCCACGGCATCCACTGTTGGACTCAACGGATAGCTCGCATTTACATCGGGATAGAAGTGTAGCTTCTTCGAATCGATCGTATCGTTTTCGTATGCGGCTGTAATCCCAACACTCAGCCTCAGATCATCTAGAACTACGAATTGATAGGAAGGCGTGACGGTAAACAAGTTACGAGCCTTAGCTTCGACCTGTCGATCCTTGCGGCTAATAATGAAGTAATCCGCCTTAATATTGATATGCTGGTCTTCGTCCAACTCATACGCTGAATTAAAATTAAATCCGATTTCTGTTTCACGAGCGTCGTATTTGTCTTTAAGGAAACTGAATGCAGCTCCCAGCTTGTAAGAGAAATCAGAATTTTTTGAATTCGACAATTGACCGGCCAGTTTGAACAAGTCGAAAGATTGTTTGATGGCACTTGCGTCTACTTCGGTCCCTGCAGGATATCCGTAAAAGTGAGTGGTGCGATTCTGAAAACCAACATTACCCGAAAGAGCAATTGCATCGCTAAATGATTGTCCGAACACAGAAATGCCAGTTGAGCCGCTACCGGAATTCTTTCCGTCAACTGGCCCCTTGTCCGAGCTGCTGTGATAAAACTGAGCCCCTACCAGCTTGTTCTTGTCGCGAGTAGAATTTATGTAACCCTCAAGAAGCGGAGACATGTAGTTACCAAAACCTGCTCTTAAAAAACCACCGTATACTCTGGATTGTCCCTCAGCCTTCAGCTTCAGCGGCCGAACTTGCGAGTTGATCTGTGGTGTCTGAAAATTAAAGGATTGGAAATCATATGTAATGGGAGGCTTGATCGGCTCCGACGCACGAGGCGGGATCTTTTCGAAATTCCGGTTAGCCTTCGGCAATGTTATCTGACGATCCTTAACAATCTCGATTGTAATATCTTCAATTTCACCCTCACCTTCCCAGTCTTTCGGTTGCTGTGCATAAAGCAAGGAAAGCGAAAGGAAGCCAACCACAGTCAGTGCTGTTGATCTGATTGAAATCAATTTTATAAATCTTCGTCTCATCCTATATTTATCTATTGAGCTCAAGTGTGTCAGCCTCCGTTTGTTTTTGTTTCTCTGCTTCGAGCTTTTCCAAAGCATTTAGTTTCCGTTTCGCTTCGTCCTTCACGTGCTGCAAGGGAAAATGATCGATCAACGACTGAAGGGTGGCTTTGGCCTGGAATACATCATCCATTGCAGTAAAATTGTCGGCAAGAAGCAGGTATGATTTCCCAACCCACTCCTGGTATGCTTTAAAATCATCGTTCAGACTCACTAAAGTTTCGTAGCAGGCCTTATGGTCCTTTTGTTGGAAGAATATCTGCGCCAGGAGATACTTGGCTTCTGCACCGTATTCATCGCGGGCAGCATTGAGAGTGTTAAGGAATTCGTCTTTGGCAGTCTCAAAGTCTCCCCTCGCCATCGCCGTTTTACCCAGGAACAATGAAGCCTTGTTCGTTGCACCAGCATTCACGTTGCCCTGTTCCAGTATCCGTTTTGCATAAACATCCGCAGAATCGTATTGCGCCGCGAAATAAAATGACTCCATAAGTCCAGACCATGCGTTGTATTGATCTTTCTTATTGGAAGCCATTCGTTCCACTGCATGGAAGGATGTGATCGCATTTTCGTATTTGCCTTGTTTGAACTCGATCTCAGCAACGCGGGCTACAGCCTTACCTGCCATATTGAAGGTCATGTCGGAACTGAGCTCCTTATAGATGGGAAATGCTTTGTCGTACTCACGCAACCGGTAATGGGACTCTGCTACGTAGTACTTCGCCTCCTGCGACTTCGCCGATTGCGGATAAGAAGAAACAAAACCATTGAGGCTCGTAATGGCCTTTTGGTATTGTTGGTCAAAGTAAAGGTTCTTGGCCGTTTCAAATTCGAGGCCTTCAAGACCCTTGTTATCGGGATTGGATTTCTTAACAATAGCAAGGTATTTCTCAAATTCGCCTGAACGTCCCGACATATTCAAGACTTCCTGCAACGGAATCAACGCTTCCTGAGCAGCCGGGTGACTTGGAAATTGCTGGACTACGTTAATGTAATCAGCTATGGTTTTATCATACTGCTTAAGGTTGAAGAATGACGCACCCCTTCTCAGGAATGCATAAGGAAGATAACCGGAATTAGAACTGTTCCTTATAAGCTGAGAAAGCCCATCAGCAGCAGCCTGATAGTTGCCTTGCTCAATTTCAAATTGAGCCTGCTGAAACAATGCTTCATCACGGTATTGCGATTTAGGATATGCACGGATCAGATCTGCAAACATTAATTTAGAGTCTGAATACTTGCGCTGAATGCCATAGATCACTCCGGATTGAAGCAATACATAATCATTGTCGGAAGAACCTATCGTCCTTGCGCGGTTATAGTTCCCCAGTGCTTCGTCGTATTGTTTGCTGACATAAAAACAATCGGCCAACCTTATTAAGCCATCGGCATAGTTGGGAGTGCTTTTGTTACCCCTAATTGCAAAATCCTTGAAGCTCGTTAACGCTTTATCATAAGCTTCCAGATTGAAATGTGCATATCCAAGACCGTATCTTGTGCTGATCAGTGTCTCATTATCCACACCGGTTAAGCTGATAACTCTAGTATAACTGGCAACTGCCTGATCATACCGCTTTCCGATACTGTATGCCTCACCGGACCAATAGCTGGCAAGAGCGACATATTGTTTGTCTATTGGAAATTCAAGCGACTTCGAAAAATAGTCGACCGCTTGCTCATAATCACCTTTATTAAAGGCTTCCGAACCTTTCAGGTAAGCCGCTTTCTGGTAAGCCTGGTTGATGTACGGACTACGAGTAGGCAACGCTTCGATATACTGGATCGCCTTATTAAAATTATTGCCATTAACATAGGCTTGCGCGAGCAATTCCTTCACCTCAATATTATGCGTGCTGGATGGGTATGTTACAAGAAATCTTTCGAACTCATCGATGGCAACTTCCGGCTTGCCGACGTCATAAGCAACCTTTGCTAATTGAAACGAGCTTTCCTCCGCCAGCTTCTTGTCCTTTGGATTCTTCTTCGCATAATTAAATGCATTAAAGGCGTACTGTTTGTTGCCCTGTTTTAGATAAAGAATACCGAGATAGTAAGAAGCGTAGTAGCTAACGGTGTCTTTAGCCGCCGCGGCTTTGTCGAGGTATTCAATTCCTTTGGCGATATTTCCCGTCATGTAATTGGCATAGCCGGCCCGGAATAATAAACCAGATTCGGGCTTCGCATTGTTATCAAGATACTTTTGGTAGGATTCCAAGGCCTTCTTGTAATCCCCCTTATAATATTGCGCTTCCGCCGCAAGCATTGCGATCTCATTGGCGTTCGTAAGGTCGGTGCGATCTTTGAGTGAAGTGGTATATTCCAGCAAGGTGTCGAACCGACCTTGCCTGTAATAAATATTAGCTATTATATAAGGAACGATCTTGGCGTACGCAGGACTTGCTTCGGCCTTCTTCAGATCAAAGAGTGCTTCATCAAACTTTCCCTTTGAATATTCGATAAAGCCTGCGTAATAATTAGCTGCGGGTGAGTATGCGTTGCTTTGTCTTTTAACAAAATTGAATTGTTCGAGAGCTTCGTCAAGTTTCTTTTGATTGAAATAGCTATAACCCCACTTAAAATGTCCCTGGCTTTGTTGATCAAGTGTTAAAGCAGGAAAGTCTACTTTCTTGAAGTAGTTGGACGCTTTAACGTAGCTGGACTCGGCGTAGAAAAAATTGGCGAGGTCGTAATAGGCAGTTGACGCTTTAGGATTGGACGGATTGTGATCGATAAAATCATCAACGAGTTTCTCACCATCCTTGTGACCAAGACTTAAGGCGCTAAATGCGACATAATACTCAGCTTCACCCCTTCTTGAATCACTCGGCGATGCTGCCAGCAAGAAGTCGGAGAATACATGGCGAGCCGCCCCATAGTTTGAGTGATTGACCAGCTCCGTACCACGGCGGTACAACTTTTCGACTCTATCCTGCGACAGTTGATCTTGAGCCAGCAGAAAATGTCCAAATAGAAAACAATAGCAAAAAGCTACAAACCTGCACATTATGTGTGTGTATGAATTGTGATTAAAACAGTGTTCCAAAAAAAATATTGCAAATACGGAACCAAAAAATCAGTTTAAAAAATTGCAACTGTCCGGTATCACTATCCGGTAGTTGACCTTAAAGGTAATGCGTTAAGGTGTAATTGTCCAAATTTGTGCCGGAATTATGCGATTGGCTAGTTCATGAGTCGCCAGATGAGTTCTCGGAAAATTTGCCCTTCGTCAGCAGATCCTGTGTTCACCCCTTTGAGTTTCAGATCCGCATCACGTAATGATGAGATGTTATCCATGATCTTCTGCTGCGGATATTGACGTAAAGCCAAAGTATAATCACGCGCAGCATAAGGGCTCACTTTCAGTTCACTAACCAGCCCTTTGTCACTTTTATCTGAAGCTTGAGACGCTGCCAGCAGTTTGCTAAAAAAGGAATATAAAAATGCTACAACGGGTATGATTGGATTCTTGCGTGTATTGCTTTCAAAATAGTTAACAATCTTGTTTGCCAGCAAGGGGTCCTTGGCTAGTATAGCTCGCTGCAGTTCAAAAATATTGTACTCTTTGCTCACTCCCACCTGGTTCATCACCTGATCCACGGAAATCGCATCGCCCTTAGGTAACGAAATGATCAGCTTGTCGATCTCGTTCGCGAGACGATGAAGATCATTTCCAACAAACTCACAAAGAGCAAGGACAGCTTTGTCCTCCATGGATACTTTCTTTTCGCTGACATAATCGTTCACAAATTCCGGCAACTGATTGTCATAACTTTTCTTGGTAGTAAGCGTTGTTGCCAGCTTCTCAATTTTCTTTCCCAGCTCCCGGCGCTTGTCGAGATTTTTATTCTTGTGACAAAAAACGAGTACTGTACTTGGCACTTGCTTCGACAAGTAATCCAGCAAAAGCTTCGAACCAATATCCTTGTTGAGGTCTTGAATATCCTGAGCTTCCTTTACGATTACCACCTGACGTTCTGCCATCATAGGGAAACGACGTGCATTAGTAAGCACTGCGGCCATCGTAACATCCTTTCCATAGAGGATGACCTGATTAAATCCTTTCTCGGCTTCAGTCAAGACGTTCTGCTCTATAAAATTTGAGATCAGGTCGATATAGTACGTCTCTTCACCTTGCAGGAAATAAACAGGAGAATACTTCCCGGCCTTTAAATCAGTTATTATTTTCCTGACGTTTGCATCCATTCTAACTCACTCGTTTTTTATTGCTAAAATTTATTGCCGATGCAATCCCAACCAGAGCGCCGGCAAAATGTGATTCCCAAGATACGCGCGGATCAGTTGGTAACACTCCATAAAAAACTCCGCCATATAACAGCAACAAAACAACGGAGATAAATATAGACAAGAAATCGCGACGGAATAATCCAAAAAAAATAAGAAAAAAAGCAAGTGCATAAACCACCCCACTCGCTCCAATATGGTTAGCCGGCCTGGCAAACAACCACACAAGAATGTTGGTGCCAAAATAGGCGCGCAAGAATACCGGACCTCCTATTGGATTATAGAAAAAAAACAAAACTACGCCGAGGAACAACAACGGGACGGTATTCGAAATAAGATGAAAGATATCGCCAT
Source organism: Chryseolinea sp. (assembly GCA_035316905.1). Taxonomy (GTDB): domain Bacteria; phylum Bacteroidota; class Bacteroidia; order Cytophagales; family Cyclobacteriaceae; genus Chryseolinea. The sequence goes on from DATHIE010000846.1 coordinate 8,373, forward strand.
GAATAAGTGGCGCCATGAATACTCCTATTAGTCCATGTATCGTCCTGGGCACAATGCCAAATGCACTGAGTGGCAAGCCTAGCATGATTTCGGCATAGAACGACGCCCACATGAGAAATACGAGGCGAAATGGTACTACTGAACTACCAAAAACAGATTCTGAGGCCATAGGCACCAAGGCAAAAACATCGCAAAGATGAAAATTGCCGCCACGTTATGGCACAATGTGTATGAGAAATTCGGAATTAATTTTTGGAAGGGTCACCTATCATCGGAAGCTGAAGAAATTTTGCTTCCTCATGAGTCACAGTTTTCAAACCCCATAGTCCCCCCGATGACGACGCAATCTTTTGCGCGAGCTCTTTCAACATGTTGTGAACCTGAATAGCAAATCCTTTGTCTAACTTCTTCCAGATCCGGTTCAGTTGGCCAAGTTCTTCAATGAGTATTGGGTTGCGCTGTGTCGATTCGTATGGATAGCTTTGGATCAGAATCTTTATCTTGTCTTCGAAATCCTGAGATACTTCTTTTAAATAGTCCGAAAGAGATGCCTTTGTTTTCTTCTGCGTCTGAGCGATTGCCTCCTTTATTTCCTTCTTGTCGATTGTACCATCAGCTCCGGCGATAAGAATGCACACCAACACCGGCGCTTTTAACATAAGTTCCGTCTCGCTATCTGTAAGGCTATCAAACTCTTTGATCATGATTCCAACCATATTAAAGCTATCCAAATTTTACGCAACCAACCATATTTTCAAATTTTTCTTTTCGCCAAATGCCCCTGTTTATTTCCAATGGCATATATTGTATTGTTTTGTAATTTTTTGAAGGGGGAAATGCATTAAAATAGCCCCGCGTTGAAGCCACAGATGATATATTTTTGTATTAAACCTGTTAGTGACCATGTACGAAAAAGACCCTGTTAAGATCTTTGTGGTAGAGGACGATCCGGCCTATACGAAATTCCTGAGGTACGTTCTAGGGTTAAACCCTGATTATGAAGTTGACTACTATACTACCGGTAAAGAATGTCTGGCGAACCTATACAAGAATCCAACAATCATCACTCTCGACTACTCATTACCGGATATGCCGGGAGAAAAGGTCCTCAATCAAATCAAAAGTCAGGACCCCAACATTAACGTGATCATTGTATCGGCTCAGGAAAAGATTCACACTGCTGTCGAGTTGTTGAAGTCTGGTGCATACGATTACATATCGAAAGATCACGAGACAAAAGAGCGACTTCTTAACTCAATAGGCAATGCCAGGAACAAGAGCTCGCTGATCAAGGAGATCGATCACCTCAAGAAAGAAATATCAGAAAAGTACGAGTTCGAGAAGAGCATTATCGGCACAAGCCCCGCTATCAAGCGTACCTTTTCGTTGCTTGAAAAAGCTGTTCAGACTAATATTTCTGTTAGCATAACAGGTGAGACCGGAACAGGTAAAGAGCTGGTTGCCAAAGCAATACACTACAATTCAAAAAGGAAATCCAAACCCTTTGTCGCGGTAAATATCGCGGCCATTCCGAGAGAGCTCATAGAGAGCGAACTATTCGGACACGAAAAGGGGTCGTTCACGGGAGCTGTCACACGACGCATCGGAAAGTTCGAAGAGGCTGAAGGTGGGTCGATTTTTCTCGACGAGATCGGTGAAATGGACTTAAGCCTTCAGGCAAAACTGCTGCGTGTTCTGCAAGAACGAGAGGTGACGCGCATAGGTGGTAACCAGGTGATAAAACTCGATGTTCGAATAATTGCTGCGACACACAAAGATCTCGCAGAAGAAGTAAAAGGCGCAAGGTTCAGAGAGGACCTTTATTATCGTTTACTTGGACTTCCTATTCACCTTCCGCCACTTCGCGAACGCGGAAACGATGTATTGTTAATCGCTAAACATTTCCTCGATTCGTTCGCGCAGGAAAATCAAATGCGTAAGTTCAAGATTACACCAGAAGCACAGGAAAAGATCATGCAGTATCCCTTCCCCGGAAACATAAGGGAATTGAAGTCCATTGTCGAACTCGCGGCAGTGATGGCTGAAGATCAGGAGATCAAACCGCAAGATATAAGTTTCAACAGTACGGCACGTATGGAATCATTCCTCTATCAGGAGATGAGCATGCAGGAATTTATGTATCGAATAATCCGTCACTTCCTCAACAAATACGATAACAATGTTCTGGAGGTAGCCAGGAAACTAGACATCGGCAAATCTTCCCTTTACCGGTATTTAAAGGAAATGGAGGAAGCTGGAATTTAAAATAAAGCATGCGACTTCAACAATACGTTCAAAGAGGATCCTTCTACAAAGCCGTTGTAGAGGATGGATCAGACATCATTTTCGTAGTAGATTACACCGGTAAGATTCATTACCACAATACTTCCGTCCACGAAACCTTAGGCTATAGATCTAACAGCCTTATCAACAAGAACATCTTCGATTATATCAGACCAGAAACCGTACAAGATCTAAAGCGTCAATTCAAACTCAGTCAAAAACGAGCGTATACCGAAAACGTTGAGTTTCAATTCCTCTGCAAAGATCTTTCTTATCGATTCCTGGAATTCAATGCGATCAATTTAAGACATAAGGAAGGACTTGAAGGGTTTATCCTTGACTGTCGGGATATTGCTCAACGAAAGGAAAACGAGGCGGAGTTGGTCCGGCTTCAAAAGGCCAAGGAACAATTCCTTGCCAACATGAGTCACGAGATCCGCACACCTATCAACGGGATCGTCGGGATGGCCAATCTTTTAGGACAGAATCCCAGCCATGAAGAGCGCGAAACCTATTTAAGTGCTATCAAGCATTCGGCTGAGAATCTGAC
>DATHIE010000847.1:0-8607 GCA_035316905.1 Chryseolinea sp.
CGCGGTTGCAACGGAAAGCGCTTCTTTGTCCCGGTTAGCGGCACGGTTGACATAACGACCGGTGGTGTTACTTCAACCCTCGACTATGGAGACGGTTCCTGCGACAAGGATTTTACGATCACAACAGCAGGTGAAACAATAGAGCACTCGTTCTCTTAGGTGATTCAAAAAAAATTTAGAACAGAAAGAGTGGTGTTGGGTGATACCACTCTTTTTTTTGTTCCTCCCTTTAAGTTTAAGGACCAAATAGACCAATAAACATTTCTTCTTGCGTAAATGGGGCATTTTGTACTTTTGACCCGTAGAATTACGCATGGATTTCAAACGCATCTCATATTTCGCGACAACCGTTCTTTCACTGTTAAGTTTGCAGCTAAATGCGCAAATGATAAAGGGGGTTGTACAGGATGCAGTGACACGTGCGCCACTTCCTTTCGCAAATGTCTTTCTGAACAATACAACTAAGGGCACGGTTACCGATGAAAAAGGTGAGTTTCTGCTGAAAGTTCTTCAAGAGCCAGGAAGTTATGAGCTCGTGGTTTCGTACGTGGGTTATGAGTCGTATAAATCAAGGGTTTCGTTAGGAGAAAACGAAGTTCTCTCGGCCACCGTACTCCTGGCCCCGTCCGAACAACAACTTAAAGATGTTGAAGTCAATGCGACACGCGATAAGGTGTGGGAGAAACAACTGAAGAAATTTAAGAAGGTCTTTCTTGGCGACGATAAGCTGGCAGATTCCTGCAAGATACTCAACCCATGGGTAATAGATTTTGTCCAGGAGAAATCCGGAAAGATGCTTGCCCATGCAAGTGAGCCGATTGATATCGAAAATAATGGAATGGGGTATATGCTCCGTTTTCATTTGAAATATTTCTGGACCGACCGCACGGGTTATTTCATTGCGGGTAATGTGCAGTTTGCTGAAAAGCCGAGCAGCGATGAGAATGAAGTGCTTCAATGGCAGATGAACCGGAAGATCTCCTACCTGAGATCGCGTCACCATTTGTTTAAGGCGATTGTAGAGCGACGCATTCACGGTGAAGGTTTTCTTTTGTATTCTGAAGGGAATAACGTAGACGCGAATGTGCGTTCGCCTTACTTTAAAGAAGATCTGGGGAAGATCATGTTTCCCTATGATACAACCGACATTGTCAGGCCGGGCAATGGAAACAATTTTGTGATCAACTTAAAAGGTAGAGTTGAAGTTCACTTTCAGAATCAAAAACCTGCTGTACCCACCTATCGAGATGTTCCTTATGCTGTAAGTTGGATCCGGCTGAGCAGCAACAGAGTGGTGGTTAAGAAAGATGGTTATGAACTTATCCCTGCCGATGTAACGGTATCCGGTGATATGAGCACCGCTCGGGTGTCCCGCATGTTGCCCCTGGACTATAAACCAACCGATGTAATTCCTCTGCGTGACTCAGATAAGGAGTTGTTGCAACCCTTTAAAGAGAGAATATATGTTCATACCAACAAACCATACTACCATAGCGGCGAGCCTTTGTGGTTTAAGGGTTATATAAAATACACAAACCCCACGTGGCGTGATTCGCTTAGCCGTACCGTTTACGTTGAGCTGATCAGCCCGGAACAGAAGATCGTTCTTTCCAAGACCCTGGAGATATTCGAGGGTTCCTTTTTTAACGATCTTATTTTGCCCAGCTCACTTGCGAAAGGAACATACTACCTGCGGGCTTATACAAACTTCAACCGGAATTTCGGTGACAGCAGTTTGTACGTAAAACCAATTCCCATTCTCGGTGACAATGAACAGGCTGCCGCGGTTCCCGCCAAAGTAATGATGAACAATGATAGTTCGTTCTTCATAACCAGTGACAAGACCACTTACAAACCCCGCGAAAAAATCGTACTCACCCTCAACACTTTTGGTGACGACGGCTTGCCCATTACTGGCAATGCATCCGTGGCGGTAACAGATGAACAGGTCGTCCCGATCCCGTCATCGACCTCCATCATTCAGGATTTTCTGGTTGAGGATAAAATAACAACGCAACAAATTGAGCTAGGATACCCCGTCGAATATGGATTTGGTTTTTCAGGAAGGTTCCTAAACAACAATTGGAAACCCGAACTGACACTGTTAAATGGTGTGCAGTTGAACAGTGGCAATATCATTTTTACACAATCGGACGAGAAGGGGCTGTTTTCTATCAATGGGCTGAATCATTATGATACTGCTGTATTCCTTCTGAAGTCAGATAAAGCGATCGACAAACCATACGGCAAAGTGGAATTGTTGCGTCGTGAACCTGCTTCCTTGCAATTTGAAGCACACCCGATTGACGTACCGCTGATCCCAAACAAGGTACCAAAGCGCGCGGTAACAGACTATGAATTGCCAAGCGATGCACATCTGTTAAAGGAGGTGGTTGTCCACGCCGACGGAATAAAGGATAAAGAGAATTATCGAGTCAAGCGCCCTTACGGAAAGCCCGATTATGTTCTTACAGCAAAGGATATCAATGCATCCTATGGTAACTTGTTACAGTCCCTGCCGGGCAAGGTTCCGGGTCTTGTTGTTCGAATTGTTGCCAATGAAGGAGAGGCCCCGCGATGGATGGTCTATCTCCAGCGACAGGGTTCGATTCTTTACCCGCCAGAGGTTCTTGTCACCGTGAACGATGCAATTATGTCTGGAACGCCTGCACAAATAATCGGCTCAATCGATCCATCGACTATAGAAACCATTGAAGTAAAAAATGGAATAAATGTTTTGTACGGATCCTCAGGCGGAGCCGGAATAGTAGCAATTTATACGAAGACTACTATCACTAACGAACAAGTTAAGCAGGACGTAAAGTTTTCGCAGCTTCATGTTCCGGGATATGCGCGGGCGAGAAGTTTCAGATTTCCAGACTATGGCGATCCAGCTACTGATCGATCGCAGGAAGATCTCCGTTCAACTATCTACTGGAACCCAACCATCACTACAGATCCGAATACAGGTAAATCGTCCCTGTCTTTCTATGCTGCTGATCTGGAAGGCACATACCGTATTATTGCGGAGGGAATATCTCAGGATGGCGAGCCTATGCGCTGCGAATATTCTGTGACCATCAAAAAATAATCATCACTCGACTTCGGCTACTTGTTTCTTTGTTGTTGCATTCGTGTGCTCGTCAATGAATGTTTTTCGCACTATGTAGGCGGTCCTATGCTCGCCGGTGTGACTCCATCCCGGCGGCATGAAGAGATATAAGAACTTATTCTTTATTCCGGGAGCTTGCCGGACGTCAATCCACAACGCTCCAATCTCCCCAAAGTAGACATCGACGAAATTCTGTGCATTCATCTTTCGCGTAATACCGTATTCGATCTTGATCTCCCGCTTTTCCATTTGGAAGGTGCCGAACAGTCGGTCCCAGATATTGAGAAGATTGCAGAAGTTGGTGTCCATATACAATGGATTTCTTGCATGATGAACCCGGTGATGAGAAGGTGTCAAAATGATTTTGTTTAAAAATCCGAGTCTTCCGTCTTTGATAAGATTTTCGCCGGCGTGAATGAACGCTCCCCATGTTCCATCAACAAACATTATAAAAAAGAGCAGTGGTGGATTTACGCCGAGCAATATGCAAATAGAAGTACGAATAACGTCGGCATACGGTGCTTCGAGGAAGAAATGAGCAAACGTTACGGAAAGGTTCATATTTTCCGGAGCATGGTGGGTGGAATGAAGACACCACAACAATCTTACTTTGTGCGCAAGAAAGTGATACACGAAGTGAGCCAGCTCCCACACGATATAGCCATAGATCAGCCAGTACCATGTGAAGGTACTATTGAAGATAGCATAGGGTGTAAGCAGCCCAATACAAAACGCGACTGCGGCGATCGATATAAAACGGGAAATGAACCGATTAAAGATATGTACGAACATCGTGATCTTGTAATCAGAAAGTTTGAACTTACTGGTTAGAGAAGCTCGAATGACTTCAATAATGAGCAACAGTGGAATGAGGGGGCCGATGGCCGAAATAATTCCATTGTAAGTAAGCAGTGCTGAATAGTCGCCAGTGCTAAAAAAATTGAGCCAGCCTTTGATTCCAAAAAAGCTGATAACCTCGTCGCCAAGTATCCTTAAGATTTCCATAGTGAATTATTGTTAGCGCCTCGTTCGGGTTAAATGTAGCAAATTGTTTAATAGGGTACACCCCCAGCGGGTGCCTGGGTGCCTAGGTAGCTGGGTAGCTAGGCACACTCGCTCGTATAACACTCTGCTCCTTAAACACTGTCATCCCGAGCGATTGCTTGTTATCAAAAAACTGCGCCAATGGAATGGGTTTTGCAAGCTTTCTTACTATTCGTGAATTTTCTCGCGAAGGATCTGTCCGAGGCCAGGCGCAATGACGCTATTAACAAAACCTGTCTCTACGTTGGGTAGATCCTTCGCGGAAGAGCGAATCAATTCTAAAAAATCGCGTGCCTTCATCTTGGTAGTGTCATCCAGAGCGGTTGCTTCTTATCAAACGACTGCGCCAATGGAATGGATTTTGCAAGCTTTCTTACTATCGATGAATTTTCTCGCGAAGGATCTGTAGGACGCCTTGTGTAATAACGCTAAAAACATAACCCGTCCTGAAGTTTGGCGGTGCCTTCGCGGAAGAACGAATCAATTCTAAAAAATCGCGTGCCTCCATTTCAAGTGAGCAGTCTTTAATAAAAGGTGAAGGCGCTCTGAATGACAACTTAATGTGAGTTGCCAATCTCATCCAGCATCCCTTTAATAAACCTCTGCTCGTCGACAAAATTCGTCTGTGTGATGGCTTTCGTTAGAAACTCCCTTGCTAAGGAATCATTTCTTTCGTGATGATGAAACTTTCCCAGCGTGGCGTTCAAAAGATAGTATTGGTTAAGGAAAGGATGACGATGCAGCCGATCCAGGATTTCAAAGGCTTCTTTTTTTTGTGCAGCATAATAAAGTGCAATTGCGAAATTCAATTCAACGAATGGATTTGAATCATCTTGTAAAAGTTTTGAATAAAGACTTGTGATGGTGTTCCAATCTGTTTGTTCAAAAGTAGTTGCCGAACAGTGCAGGCAGGCAATGGACGCTTCGATGTGGTAGCTGGATATTACATCGCTCTGTGATTGCTTCAGGTATTCGCATCCTAGCGTGATCAAATCTTTTTCCCAAAGCGAACGATCTTGTTTCTCGAGATCCAACAAGTCGCCTTTCGAGGTAAACCTCGACTTGAATCGGGCGCTGTTAAACAACATCAATGAAAAAAGCGCGGCTGTTTCCTTGGTTCCCAGAGGACTATCCAGTAGTATTTTAGTCATGGTGAGAGCTTCCTCACACAAGTCCTCCCTCAGCAATTGTTTACCCCATGACGATTTATATCCTTCGTTAAAAAGTAAATAGAGGATCTTGTGAACAATTGGAAGTCTCTCTATGAAAGAATTTGTATCTGGTTCTTCAAGAATTATCTTTTCATCTTTTATTTTTTGGCGTGCACGTAACAGTTGTTTGTCAACGCCATCGATGGTCATGCCCAGGATCTTCGCGATCGCTTCTACTTTAAAATTGACAACATATTTCAGAGTGATGACCACCTGGGTCTTTGGTGAAAGATCGGGATGAGCGCACGCGAATAGTAGGGTTAGTGGCTGGTCATTTAGTACTGATTCCGAAAACTTATGTTCCACAGAAGCGATATCCGCAAGGTCATCGGAGATGATACTTTGTCTTTTGTTTCTGCTGATAATGTTGAGTGCCTTATTCCTGCATACTTTATATATCCACGCTTTGCTATGCATTGGAACACCCTGTGTCCGCCAGTGGGTTAAGGCAGTGGAGAATGCATCGTGAACAATATCTTCGGCCGTCTCCGGGTCGATGTCACGCGACGAGTACAAAAGGGAAGCAACCAATTTTCCAAAGAGCGCTTTGTATAGTTGATCTATCTCTTGCTGAACGGTATCCACTAGTTGAATTCTTTGGTCTGAACCGTGATTAATGGGATTATCAGGATTACGTTGATTTCAAGTTAATACGTTTTGAAGTCTCCGCACAATCCTGATAATCCCTTAATCCTACAAATCACGGTCTAAATCACGGTCATTTTTTCAATACGGCATCGCCTGAACCAGTACTAATAGATATCCGTGGTTTGCCCGTTCCTCTTACCGCTGTCTTCTGAATTGTTACGTCGCTATTGGAATGATTTATTTCTTCCGTCTTGTCGAAAGCAAAAGGGGCGTCAATGTTTCCGTGCTTCTTGCTGGCTTTCATCACGATCTCGCCGTTAATCTCATGCCCGCTAAAATTTGCAATTGCATCGCCTGAACCGCTGGATATTGACAGGTCATGTTTCGGCGACGCTGCAAGTTGAACTTCCGCAGTACCGGATCCTGTACTAAATGTGCTTGGACCTTCCAATGTAATGCCAGCGCAATTAATATTGCCGCTTCCCGTCGTTATTTTTAATTCTGCTACGCTTTCTGAAATACGGTGACTACCTGATCCTGTAGTAAGATGAAACTTGCCTTTTGCACCTTTTACACGGAAGCCGCCAGACCCTGAAGTTGCCTTGATAGTCCCACCTACGTTTTCAAGTTCTATATCACCCGAACCGGTAGTGCATTCAATCTCACCGGTAGTTCCCGTGAAAGTAAAATCGCCTGATCCTGTCGTCGCATCCAGATCCAGGGCGAGACCAGAAGCCTCGACGTCGCCGGAACCGGTGGTGAATTCGATGGAAAGATTATCTGGTACGGTAAGTTTCCAGTCGGCACTGCCATTGGAGCTGTTATTATGAAACTTTTCCTTTACGACCAGCACGTCTCCTTGCTGATCAAACGACGGAGTGTAATCATCATCGTCGTATGTGTATTTTAAGTCAACCTTAACCGTCGCGTTGCCGCTCTTTGTGATAACACAACTTCCCGATGCTGTTCCCATCCTGATCTTTTTTATTCCGCTGAAAGTCTTGGTGACGTCCTTCTGGGCGAGCAATGTCAACGGCAATAAAAGTGCGGCCAGCGCTATTAGATTGAAGGGTGCGTTTTTCAGTTTCATAGGATTTAATTTTATGGGTTACTGCTCAAAGACCGGAAGGTGACATCAGGGTTGCAATTTTTTTGGATTTATTTCGAGTGCGTGCCTGTGTGCTTTAATTTTCTTAAATATTTTGCCCTGCAGTCCGATGCCGTATTGATTAGCCAAACCCCTTGAATAATTTTACCTTAGCGAGCTTTGCCGCATCCCCGAAAAAACGAAAATGAAACGCTTTATCTATCTCTTACCTATTTCGCTTACACTTTTTCAATGTAAAGATACGCCTGAACCGCTGTATACATCAATTCGATCAAACGCCTCAGGTATCACATTTTCAAATGTCATCACCTCCAGCGATTCTACGTCTGTTCTTGATTCTGAATACTTGTACAATGGCGGTGGTGTGGCAGTAGGAGACGTCAATAACGACGGACTGCTTGACCTCTATTTTACGGGCAATATGGTGTCAAGCCGACTATACCTCAATAAGGGCAACCTTACATTCGAAGATGTGACTGATAAAGCAAAAGCGGGAACCACAACCTGGGCAAATGGTGCATCGATGGTCGACATCAATCAGGATGGTCATACTGACATTTATGTTTCTGTGGGAGGAACGCGAAAGACCCCTGAGAAAGATCGTTCCAACCTGCTCTTTATAAATAATGGCGACGGGACGTTTACTGAATCGGCCAAGCACTACGGGCTGGCAGATTCTGGTTATGGGATCCACAGTGCTTTTTTTGACTACGACCGCGACGGAGATCTCGACATGTATCTGCTTCGCAATTCTTTTGTTGATTACCATCGGAACAGATCGAAACCAAAAGTCTTAAATGGTGAGGCTGCGTCAACAGATAAACTTTTCCGCAACAATGGTGACTTGACGTTCACGGACATATCACGCGAAGCCGGAATACTTATCGAAGGTTTTGGCCTGGGCGTCGTGGTTTCCGATATAAATGATGACGGATGGCCGGATGTTTATGCCGCCAATGATTTTATTACGAACGACCTGATGTACATCAATAACAAGAATGGCACTTTTACCAATCACGCAGCCCAGTACCTGAAACACCAGACATTCAACAGTATGGGTACTGACATTTCCGATTACAATAATGACGGTATGGTCGACATTGTCGTCGTTGATATGCTTCCTGAGGACAACAAACGTTGGAAGCTCACGAGCCGCGGAAACACCTATGATGAATTTCAAAATGGAATTAATAATGGTTATGAACATCAATACATTCGTAATACACTGCAATTAAATAACGGTAACGGTTCGTTTAGTGAAGTCGGCCAAATTGCTGGAATGGAAGCAACTGAGTGGAGTTGGAGTTCTTTGTTCGCCGATTATGACAACGACGGATTGAAAGATCTTTTTATAAGCAACGGCTATCGGCAGGATATCATCAACCTCGATTTTGTTGTTTACGGCGACAAGGAACTTACCATGGGCCAACTTCCGGAAGCTGACGATAAGGCAAGACGCGACCTTCTTAGCGAGCTGCCCGGGATCAAGGTCCACAACTACATGTACAAGAACAAGGGAGATTTAACATTCACTGATGAATCCG
>DATHIE010000848.1:0-14703 GCA_035316905.1 Chryseolinea sp.
AGAATAACACGAGCCGTATGAAGCGAGAGTTTCACGTACGGTTCTGTGAGAGGCTTGAGGGTGAAACTCCCTCTTGCCTACTCAGCGAATTAGGTACGTTTTCAAGATAAGATGAATGAAGCTCCCTGTGCTTCGTACGAGGAAGTCGTAGTGATGCATTTATAATCCTTTGCGTTAAAATGTATTTGTATTGGACTATAAACAACCAACGTCCAGCCTGGGTGAAAACATTCAATCTTATCCCGTCAAAATAAACTTAACTTAACACTAGCTGCTGGTTCTAAGACTGCCCATAACTTTGTTGGCAAATACAAAATCATCGAGCTCTTTCACTCCAGAATGAGTGATGTCGTTCTTTGTACCCTCCCAAAGCTTTTCGCCTTTATAGATAAACATTATACGTTCGCCAATACCCATCACCGAGTTCATATCGTGTGTCACGACGATAGTAGTGATATCAAGTTCTTCGGAGATCTCCTGGATCAGGTCGTCGATCACAATTGATGTCTGCGGATCCAGACCTGAGTTTGGTTCGTCACAAAACAAGTAGTTGGGGTTGTTTACAATAGCTCTCGCGATGCCGACCCTCTTTTTCATACCACCACTGATCTCCGAGGGCATCTTGGCATTTACGTTCTCAAGACCAACACGTTTGAGACAGAAATTCACGCGATCCTTTTTTTCAGAGACCGTCATTTTAGTAAGGATGTCGAGCGGAAACATCACGTTGCTTTCAACATTTTTGGAATCAAATAATGCACCCCCCTGAAATAGCATCCCCATTTCCCGTCTGATCTCGATCTGTGAATCGCGATCACTTCCATAAAAATCCCGGCCATCGTAAAATACCTGGCCGTTGTCGGGATAAACAAGTCCCACAATACACTTCAACAAGACACTCTTTCCCGTACCACTGGCACCTATGATCAGATTTGGTTTACCTTTCTCGAAGACCCCGCTGATTTCATTAAGAACGAGTCTTTCACCAAATGACTTAGAGATACTTTGAATCTTTATCATTTCGACAATAGAAGTTGAGCTAAAAGATAGTCTGCTACTAACACTGCAATAACACTGGATGTAACTGCCTGTGTACTGGAAATACCAACTTCAAGTGCACCACCCTGCGTGTTGTAACCTTTATAAGATGAAATTGACGACACCAAAAAAGCAAAGACGAAGGACTTAATAAGTGCGAACGTCACTGTAAATGGGTTGAAAGAGGAGCGCAGTCCGTATACATAATCGTTTGGAGTTATAACTTCTGTTAATGTACCTGCAAGGTATCCACCAACCATTCCGCAAACCCCCGCGACTATTACCAGTAAAGGATACATCAACAATGACGCGACGATCTTAGGCAGAACCAGGTAAGATATCGAATTGATCCCCATCACTTCCAGTGCGTCTATCTGTTCTGTTATTCTCATAGTGCCAAGGCCGCTGGCCATGCTGGAGCCGACTTTGCCTGCATATATGATTGCAATGATAGTAGGAGCAAGTTCCAGAACTATCATTTCCCTAACCACCTGTGAGATCACGTAGTCAGGGACAAACTCACTAACCATATTAAATGCCGTCTGAACGGTCGTCACGGCACCCATAAACGTTGACACAAGTGCTACAAGAAATAACGAACCAATTCCTATTCCCTGACATTCATCCAGAACGAGCTTGTAATATGTTTTGAATCTTTCACGGTTAACCAGCAACTGTCCGAGAAACATGAAATACTTTCCAATCTCTTTGATCATAAAATGTAATAAAGCAATGCAATTACTACCTTGCGAAAGATACCCAAAAATCTAACATTTAGTTATCATGAGCAAGCTTGTCGTTGTGACCGGAGGAACAAAAGGTATCGGTCGCGCCGTCATTGAAAAGTTTGCCGCTCAGGATTTTGATATCGCAACATGTTCACGCAACGCCAGCGACCTGGAAAAACTAAAAAGTGTTACCGAGAAGAATTTTCCTTCGATCACTGTGCACGTGAAGAAAGCCGACCTTTCCAGGAAAATCGACGTGGATACTTTTTGCAACTTTGTTAATGGTATGGGGCGGCCCATTGATGTTCTTGTCAATAATGCCGGATATTTTATTCCTGGCGAAATCGTATCCGAGCCTGATGACACGTTGGAGAAGATGGTCAACGCCAATCTTTACAGCGCCTATCATACCACCCGCGGACTTATATCGACGATGATTGAACGCCGGGCAGGTCACATTTTTAACATGTGTTCGATAGCCAGCTTCATGGCTTATCCAAACGGAGGATCTTATGCGATCTCCAAATTCGCGTTGCTGGGATTCTCAAAGTGCTTAAGGGAAGAAGTGAAAACGTTTGGCCTAAAGGTCACCGCCGTAATGCCTGGTGCCGTCCTTACCGAAAGCTGGGAGGGTACCGAACTTCCGCCGGAACGTTTTATGAAGGCGCAGGACGTCGCGGATGCTATCTATGGTGCGTACGCGTTGTCACCCAACAGCATAGTTGAAGAAATCATCATCAGGCCTCAGCTTGGGGATATTTGATCGCTGTCCTCTGGCCTTTTTATTTATTCATTACCCCGCGGCAATGCAAAACTATTATCTCCATTTTAAGGTTAAATTTGCAGGAAACTAGCAGATCGTGAGCGCACAAGTCGATGCTTTAAAACAGTATTGTAACAGCCTTGTCCAGTATAGCCGCAGAAAAACCATCGAAGTCAAAATCGGGGAGGTTCCAATAGGTGGCGAAAACCCGATAAGGGTTCAGTCGATGACAACGATTGATACGATGGACACCATTGGGTCGGTCGAGCAGTCCATTCGGATGATTGAAGCAGGTTGTGAATATGTTCGGATCACCGCTCCTAGTGTAAAAGAGGCACAAAACCTCCAAGAGATAAGGAAGGAGCTTCGGAGACGCGGTTATAATACACCATTAGTTGCCGATATCCACTTTACTCCAAATGCTGCAGAACTTGCTGCCAGGATTGTTGAAAAGGTGCGGATCAACCCAGGGAACTACGCGGATAAGAAACGTTTTGAAACAATCGACTATACAGAATCTTCGTATCAGGCGGAATTAGATCGAATCCGCAAGAAGTTTATTCCCCTCATCAGAATTTGCAAGGAATACGGAACGGCCATGCGCATCGGGACGAACCACGGCTCACTGTCAGATCGAATAATGAGCCGCTATGGCGACAGTCCTGTAGGAATGGTTGAGTCCGCACTGGAGTTCCTGAGAATTTGTGAGGATGAAAGTTATTATAACATTGTTTTGTCCATGAAGTCAAGCAATCCACAGGTAATGGTGCAGGCGTACCGATTACTTGTCCAGAAGCTTGATGAGGAAGCATTCAAACCCTATCCGCTTCATCTTGGCGTTACTGAAGCCGGCGATGGTGAAGATGGCAGAATAAAATCGTCCGTAGGAATTGGAACCTTGCTGGAAGACGGGCTTGGGGATACCATAAGAGTTTCACTCACAGAAGAGCCCGAGGCGGAAGTGCCGGTGGCAAATGACCTCGTAAAAAGATATGACAAGCGTGCAGGCCACAAACCGATTGCACCCATTGACACTTATCCAATCACGCCATTTGAGTACAACCGTCGAAATACACGTCAGGTGTTAAATTTCGGCGGAGAGCATCATATACCCAGAGTCGTAGCGGACTTTTCTTCGAAGGAAAAGATTACGCCGGCCTCACTTTTTGCGCTCGGATATCAATATTCCGTGAAGTTGGACAAATGGAACATCACGGACATGGCGTGTGATTTTATTTTTCTTGGTGACAGGAGTATAGATTTTGAGATTCCGGGTACACTGGGTTTGATATATAACCACCGCACCTGGCTTGGACAGCGTTCAAAGGACCGCACCTATCCATTCATTCGCGCGGAACAGTATATTTCAGGAGTCGAATTATCAGACAAGGCTAATTTTATATATGCATGTATTGAACATTTCAATGATGTCTTGATCGATAAGCTCAAAAAAGATCCCACTGCAGTTTTGGTAATCGATACCTATAACGAACACGGCATGGCGGAACAACGCAGGCTATTCGTAATGTTGATGAATGGTCAATGTGATGTTCCGGTAATAATTGGCAGAGCCTATAAGGATATTTCATTGGATCATCTGCAACTATACGCAGCCACCGACTTTGGAGGGCTGTTCGTGGACGGGCTCGGCGATGGAATTTTTATTGCTGCTGAAAACTGCGGCCCCGACAAAAAAGTTAACGAAACAGCATTTAATATCCTGCAGGCTACACGTACTCGTATCTCCAAGACGGAATATATCTCGTGCCCTTCGTGCGGGCGAACACTTTTTGATCTCCAGGAAACGACCGGGAGGATCAGGTCGCGGACAAGCCACCTGAAAGGCGTCAAGATCGGCATAATGGGTTGTATAGTTAATGGTCCGGGTGAAATGGCCGACGCTGACTACGGTTATGTCGGATCCGGACCTGGTCGTATTACACTTTACAAAGGCAAAGAAGTTGTAAGGAAGAATGTACCCACAGAACAAGCTGTTGATGAATTGATCAACCTGATTCATGAACATGGTGACTGGATCGATCCGGAACTTAATCCGGCGAACTGATGGTTATACAGTAGGCTATGACGAAAGATATGGATCTAAAAGAGAACATAGAGCCTGATGGAAGTGCCCCTAACGGGAAGGCAAAAAAGAACGGCTGGAAAGAGTTTTTTACTCTTGGAGAAGTAGGTGGATATTTTTTCCGAAAAAAAGATCCTTCTAGACCTTCCAACATAAATATTAAAATGATGCACGGGGTCAATAGGATATCCATCATCATTTTTCTCCTTGGTGTAATCTTTCTTATCCTGAAAAGATTCTTGTGAGTGGACACTGAGCTATTCAGAAGTCATTGCATTTCTAAGAAAGGGGTTACTGAAGAATTTCCCTTCGGCGAGAATATTCTGGTTTATAAAGTGATGGGCAAGATGTTCGCTCTAGCTGACATGGAAGATTTTACCAGCATTAACCTTAAAGTCGATCCTGAGATGGGCATTGAACTGAGAGAGCGATACACATCTGTTCAGGAAGCGTACCACATGAATAAGAAGCACTGGATTACTGTTCTTGTAGACGGTAAAATTCCCGATAAGCTGATTCGTCAATGGATCGACAATTCCTATGACTTGGTAAAATCAGGTCTAAGCAAGACTATACGCGCCAGGTTGGAGTCTCTCTAACGTCTACTTCAAAAGATATATATGCTGAGCTATACATTTATACCATCTTGTCTTTGATTTGACTTCAGCGTACTTTTAAAGGTTATTAACTTTTACCGATAGCTATGATGATACTGTTAAGATTCGCGAAGGCATCGCGTCACCACACATTTGGCAATTCTTTTTTTATTGATCCGATTGCAATCACTCGTTTCCGAATGTTGCCACCAATTGAGGTGGTCGCAAAATGCGACCACCTCATAAAATAGTTTGCAGCTATGAAGAGGAAGAAGACGCTGGTCGCAATCTCCGATGATGCGATTGTCAATAGAATATTTACGATCAGAGACAAGAGAGTAATGATCGATTCTGATCTTGGAGAATTATATGGCGTGTCGACGAAACGTTTGAATGAACAAGTAAAAAGAAATGCAAAAAGATTTCCAGCGGACTTCATGTTAAAATTAAATCGGCAAGAAAAACAACACTTGATTAGGACCGTGCCGCGTTTGAATCCCGATAATTATCAGAACAATCAGAGTCAACGTTCAGATCGTTAGGATATTCACCCGAATGAGACGTTATCCGTTAATAGTTATTAGTTAATCGTGGGTGTGAGTGTGAGTGTGTCTTTCCACTGACATTAAGTAACTAAAAATCACACCCGTGCCCAACCTCATGCCCACGGATAACGATTAACAGATAACGTATAACGGCTTCAAAAGGACATTTTATTGAATTTGGAAAAGTTAGAGAGGAGGGTAGGTCGGCATGATGAAGATATCGGTGTCATTTTACGGCATCTAAAGGGACTGCTCAATCCGAAAACTGAACCATTTCGGAGAATCGGCTTCCGTCGGAAGCAGGAAGAATAACTCCAATTACGGCTTAACCAGTTTCCTGGTCAGTGGCCGAAAGCCATAGCTATTTATAAGAGTTCCAACTCACTAAAAGCCTCAAATCAGCGTTAGATTCATATAATTTGACAATCAAACGGTTACGAGAGAATATTTTTAAAAATATTCCCTATTTTTGGTCGATTTACCCTATTCATGGCAAGGCCATTTTTTGTATTACTTAGTCTTAGCCTACTCCTCAGCGCCTGTACACAGCGATTGATATGCCCTGCGTATCAAAGCGCATACATTTACGATAAGGAGGAGCTGCGGAAAAAGTTCAGCTATTTTCAGGAAGACTCTACTCCCAAGATGCTCACGGCGAGTAAGACTAAATACCTGATTGCAGAACCTGTTTCATATCGCAAAAAACTGCGAAGCATGCAGACGGTGGCTATGAAAGACGTTAACCCGGTTCTCCCCGACTCAATGAAAGTCGGTGAAGAGGGACTTATGGGTGAAGATGGAGTGGTCCCTGGTGCTGAACTGGATCTCGCTGCCCGTTCTGTGATTGACAGCACTTACATTGTTGATGTACCACAAGATACAACGCAGTCGGTAGCCGACAGCGTCTATGTCATCTCGAAAGACAAGGAGGTGCGCCTATTAAAATACAATACACCAGACAGTGCTGCCTACGATGAAACAACAGGTCGGTATGTTTCAAAGACTCCTAAATATGGGGTTGCAGACATAAGGTTCAATGTTGAACAGGATAATTACATGTGGTACCTCCGTAAGAACCTTGTCCTTCCTGATGTAAGACTTGCAAACGCCGGACAGAAGGAGGAAGCAAAGAAGAAGGAGAAGAAAGGATTCTTCAAGAACCTTTTCAAGCGGAAGAAGAAAGACGCAGTTGATTCAACGGCAATACCAATTCCACCGAAACCAGCGGACGACTTCGACTATGTTGATGAAGACGAACAACAGCAAGCGGCGGAGCAGGTACAGGAAGAACCTCAAAAGAAGAAAGGACTCTTTAGAAAAAAAGAAAAGGCAGCTGAGGCTGAGGTAGGTCCCGACGAGCAGAAACCTGTAAAGGAAAAGAAGAAAAAGAAAGAGAAAAAACCCAAAGTAGATAACGGAGATACACCGAAAGAGCAGGAAGAAGATGATGACGGATTCTGATTCTGAATCTTATACATTAAACTTCTCTAGTCAAAAAGAGTAAGGTTGCCAAACTGGTCGGCCGGGGGAGTGGGAATGATCAGGGAAGGTACGTTGATATTACTGTCGAGAATTCTCGGCGACACTGGGTAGTAGCTCATCTTTTCTGCCGGATAAGGCAATAATAAATTAATCAACTCAGATTCACTGCTTTCTCTATCCATCCAGATCTTTTCTGTCGAGGGTGTTAATATTGCAGGCATTCTTTCCTGCACAGACGCTACCAGGTCGTTGGCCGGAGTTGTTATAATGGAAAATGTATGCAACTCGCTCCCATCATCGTCTTCGAATTCTTCCCATATAGCAGCGAATGAAAACAAATCATTGTCAGTTAGAACAAAACGATAAGGAATAGTGGTTTTCTTTCCGACTTTTTTCCATGCGTAGAATCCGTCGGCGGGAATCAGGCAACGGTTCTTCATGATCCCTCGCTTGAGTGCGGATTTTTCGAGGATACTCTCGGCATGAATATTAATGATTTTTTCTCCTAATGCTTTGTTCTTGGACCACTTCGGTAAATTTCCCCAATAAAAAGTCGATACACCCTGAGGAGCAGTGTGCATAATCACCGGTAGTAGCTGGGTTGGAGATGCATTGTAGTTTGGCGCGTAATTATCCAATACGTCTGAATGAAATCGTTCATGAATTTTCGCCTTAGGGGCAGCGATGCTATATCGATCGATCATCAGTTAATGGTATGCGTCATTGGTTGTGCTAAAACAAATTCTAATCAGTAGTTATAAACGACAATGCCCGCTCCTCAGACCAATATAAACCATTTTTGGTGAATTGGGCGAACCCAACATGGCCACCAAATCCCGGAACTTCAAATTTAACAAAGGGATGCTTCTTAAGCAGCTGATGAGGATAACATGCCTCAGCAAGGAACGGGTCATTTTGTGCATTGACTATCAACGTGGGCGTCTTGATGTACTCTACGAAACCAATTGAGCTGCATCTCTGATAATAGTCAACCGCATTATTGAAGCCATGTAAAGGGGCAGTATATCGATCATCAAAATCAATCAGCGTTTTTACTTTTTGAATGCCAGCTATATCAATCTCCTTTTTCACAAGCGATTTCGCGATAATTTTTGCCTTCAAACTGCCTAGAAACCGGTTGGAGTAAATCCAGTTGGAGGGTTTTGAAATTTTAATGCAACTCGAGTGAAGGTGTAACGGCACTGAGAACATAGCTGCTTTTTTTATCTCGGGTCGCGGAATCTTTTCGCCAAGATATTTTAACATCATATTAGCCCCCAGACTGAAAGCAACGAGATAGATCTCTTTGTATCCCTTTCTGATTGCATGCTCAACGACACAATCCAAATCATCCGTTGCACCGCTGTGATAGAAGCGCAGCTGCTTGTTCACTTCGCCACTACAGCCGCGAAAATTCCAGGTTAGCACATCAAAGTTTTGATTGTAAAAAGCCTGAGCCATTCCCTTCATGTATGCCCTGCTTGTATTGCCCTCAAGGCCATGTGAAATAATCACAAGCCGTTCCGCAGTTTGTCGGAGCCAGTCAAGGTCTAGAAAATCATCATCTGGTGTCTGGATTCTTTCGCGATCATAAACGACACCAGAAATTCTCCTTAATAAGGCAGGATAGATGGTTTCAAGATGAGCAGAAAAAAGAAATACGGGTCTGATATATGATAACACTAATGCGGATGCAATTATGACCTGTTTGCCACAATCTTAAGGTGTCCAAAGTGATGCTCACCGTGCCACGCATACATGGCGGTGATCCTGTCCAGTCGCATATGTTTCTTGGTTTCCGGGTGAATAAATTCTTTTTGAAAGTCAGCGGGTGAAAGTCTTCTCAACAAAGCAGTCCACTTGATATGCAACGCCTTCAGCAAGTCGATAGAAATTACCGGATCAAGTTTTGTCTCAGGTGTTTCAGCCCACGCCTTTTCATCATATGCCTTGATCGTTGGAGTCGATTCAGTGAGGCTCCATTTCAGCCTGATGTAAGCGTTCATGTGACTGTCAGCCATGTGATGAACAACCTGTCTGGCCGTCCAGCCACCTTCGCGGTAAGGAGTGTCAAGTTGTTTAATCGTCATTGCATTGATCACCTTTTCAATTTCCCTGGGCAGGTTTTCTATTCTTTCAATGCAGCGCTGCAGTTCTTCCGTTGAATAGGAGTCCCTGGCAGTGAATTTTCCAATCGGGTACCGAAGTAAGTCGTCGTTATTCATGGAATTCTTCTTTAGCTTTTTTCCGTCTATTTCGAACCCTGATGTTCACCATTTCAATGATCATGGAAAAGACAATGGCAAAATAGATATAACCTTTCGGCACTTCTTTATGAAGCCCTTCCAGGAATAGCATAAATCCAATAAGGATAAGGAAGCCTAAAGCAAGAACTTCCATCGATGGATGCCGGTGGATAAAGTTGCTGATCGCACCAGAAAAGATGATCATTATTCCAATGGAGAGCACTACCGCGATGATCATGATGATCACGTGTTCAGTAAGGCCCACCGCTGTGAGTATCGAGTCGAATGAAAAAATGATATCCAACAGGATTATTTGTACAATTATTCCGGTAACATTCGCCTTTCCACTGCGCGACGCTTCCATCGTATCATCTTCGCCTTCCATTTCGTGATTGATCTCACGTGTGCTCTTCGCTATAAGGAACAAACCACCAAAGATGAGGATGAGATCGCGACCGCTGATCGGAAGCTCTTCCTGAAATATCCACGTGCTCGGAATCGTGAACAGTGCTTCCTTGAATTTCATTACCCAGGTAATGGTTAGAAGCAACAGGATCCTGACGACCATTGCCAGCAGCAACCCCATGTTCCTCGTCCGGGCCCGTATTTCAATGGGCAACCGGTTTGATACGATGGAAATGAAAATTATGTTATCAATACCAAGAACGACTTCAAAAAACGTCAGTGTCAAAAGCGCGAGCCATGCCTCTGCGTGCAGGAAAATTTCCATGTACCGGATAGGTGGTTGTTTAGCCGCTAAAAATAGAATAAGAAATAGTATCCTCCAAAAGGCTTAGAAATTATATAAATCTTTGATTTTTAAGGGTTTTTGGCCATGAGTGCATGGTCGAAAGCGCTATAGGAATCGTTGTGTACCAAATGGCCTGCACGTTGATCAGCGGTCACTTGACACCCACTTCTCCTGGACCTTTATGCTTTGAATTCCTCGAGGAAGGAGCGCACCGACTCAAGCGATTGAGTCTCATCCCCCTGTATGACGCGAAGGTTCTGGCTTTTGAATGGCTCGGGATCATCTATGGTGCCCGATGTTGAAACAATTGCTTTTCCAAGAATGGGTTTCTTTCTTCCGAAGCCAGGGGCTTTCAACAGATCAAGTACTTTCATTCTTACCCAATGATCATTGACTTTGCCTTTGTAAATGATAGCGCCGTCAAGGTTACGTAGATTCTCGATGTGCTTCTGGCGGAGCTCAAGCAACTCGCCGTCAAAGGGAGGCATCAGCACGCTAAAGCCGGAATTCTTTATTACATCAATAAATGGCTTCACTTCGTTGTGATCGACTTTATCGTGCATAAGATATATAGCGCGCCCTCCAGTTTCTTCCACCCCTTTTTTTTCGGCAGCGTCTTCTAATTCTTCGCGAATAATATTCTTGAAATCCTCCAGCATAGTTTGCAGGATCTCTGCACCTTCCTGCGCTTCAACGTCTCGGCGCAATGTCTCTATAAATCGTTTCTGCCGTTCATTCGCGAGGTGCAAGTCGGGTGTTATCCAGATTAATCTTGAAAAATCCTCACTATGTTCACGCGCGGAGTTACTTCTTTCCGAAGCAAGCCTGTTTTGAACATCCTGCAGGGAGCGGTCAGAGCCTTCCGGGATATCTCCATATGCGCAACCGATAAGATGGATTGACATAGTTGCAGCAGCCAGATCGTTACGGACCGCCTTCTCAAGGTCATTAATGTTTCCAGGAAGCTTGTGGTTTGGCAAAACAGTGTAACCCGATCGTTGCAGTTCGCGGAATAGGACGTCACGCTGAACCGAAAGGTCATGGCAGGTTTCTGCCAGATAAACAGTTTTACGCCGATAAAAATTTTTTACTTCACGTGATTTACTTCCGTTCCTCAGAATAATGAGCGATTCATAGATGTCATAGCACAGGTTTACCATCTCCATCCAATACTGACGCTCCGCCTCTGCGCTGAAATAATCCTTGTATCCGGATACTTCTCCTGAATCAGGGTCAAGCTGATACATCTCATAGCCAAAAAGATTTTGCAACACAGGAGGCTGTTCGTTCAACTGCACAGGGGTCTTCGATACCTTAAAGATTCGGTTGGTCTCCTTAGCGGTCCTGTCAAGCGAACGGTAAAATGATTCAACATATTCAGAACACCTTGTTGACTGAACGAAATCTTTTGAAAGAATCGATACCATAACGGCCACATTGTCCAGACGAGGGGCAGTCATGGTGTCGAACTCTCCTTTCAACAAAATATTTGGTTTTTCTCCCAGGACCTGAGCCACCATTGGCTCAAGAAAGCTTTTGAATCGAGATACCCATCCAATATCGTTTTGTGAGGCGGTTTCGTTGTCTTTGTCCGCAAAGATTATGAGTACATCAATATCAAATGCCATGATGTAGAGTTAAGTTTATAATAACGTGACCTGGTGCGGAATTGATCGGAAATGAAAAAATCTTCATCAGTCTAAAAACTTCCGGGTAAAAAGGATTTTGTCAAGCCGGCATGAATGTACTTAGAACAAAGCTCCATTACCCTTAAAATTGATTATATTCCACCAAAAATCCTAAGAAGACTATCCGAGGATCCTCTAAAATCCCAAGTTATCCCTGCTTTTTAGGTGCGATTGACGCCAATGGCAAAATTGTTCAAACACAATTCCCCTGTAAGATTCCCGGCGAAAAGTCACATTCGCAGCCCTATTAATACCTTAGATTTGACTTCAAATTTTCCAGATATGATAAGAGTGTTTACTATACTTTGCCTCGTATTGCTTTGTGCTTCGATAAACCTTCGGGCGCAAGACAGTAAAGCGCTGGCTGATGCTGAACATTATTTTAGCGTGAGAAGCTATGATGTCGCACTGCCAAAATTCGTGGCTGCTATTCAGGCTGGTGAAAAAGACCCAATGGTTCATTACAAGACCGCAGTCTGTTACCAGAAGTCGTCTGAAACCGACGAACAGATCAAGGCGATCCAGTACTTCGAATATGCTCTCAAGAATGGCAAGGGTATGCCTAATTCTCTTTATTATGATTTGGGGACGATCTATCTGAAGGATGAAAACGTTCAGAAGGCAGTGGAGAACTTCAACAAGTTTAAAGAAGTAAGCAGCAAAGCAGATAAGAAAGCGATGGGCCAGGCCGATGAAGCCATCCAAACCTGTCACAATGCATTAGCCCTGATGTCTGTTCCAAGGAACTTTAAGGTTACTCACTTCAATTCGATCATCAACACAAAGTACACTGAATACAATCCCGTGGTTTCTGCTGACGAAAGCGTAATGGCTTACACAGCACTAAGGCCAAACACCGGTAAGACAAGATCGGGTGACAAGTTCATTGAGGAGATCTACATTACCTACAACAACTCCGGCGCCTGGACGGAACCAAAAGTTGTTCCCATCGCCCACGACTACAACGTAGGCACTGCGGGTATGTCTGCTGACGGTCAAAAGATGTTGATCTTCATGGGCGGCGCTTCTGACCCTGGAAGTTTGTTTCAAATCACAAAAGCCGGTGAAACATGGTCTAAACCAAGCCTTATTACTCCGACTCTAAATACTCCAAAGTACCTTGAATCAACCGCGAGCATTACTCCAGATGGCAAGACCATTTACTTCGCAAGCGATCGTCTTGGCGGCCAGGGTGGGTTGGATATCTTCAAGACAAGCCTTCAGGCCAACGGATCATGGAGCCCACCAGTTAACCTCGGTACGCAAGTGAATTCAAAGTACAATGAAGATGCACCGTACATTCACCCCGATCAAAAGACATTATTCTTTACGTCAGACGGTCACAATACCATGGGTGGCCGTGACATCTTTGTGACAAAACTGATCAACAACACGTGGACCTCCCCAGAGAACATGGGTTATCCCGTTAACACGACTGTGAATGACAACTACTTCACTCTTATCGCGGACGGAACCAGGGCATATTTTTCTTCAGATA
Organism: Chryseolinea sp.; assembly: GCA_035316905.1. GTDB lineage: Bacteria > Bacteroidota > Bacteroidia > Cytophagales > Cyclobacteriaceae > Chryseolinea. Next base: position 13,419 of record DATHIE010000848.1, read on the forward strand.
GAAAAGGTGGAATGGGTGGACAGGATATTTACTATATCGACCTGCCTGCCGAGTCTGCTAACATTCCGCTTACGATGATCAAAGGAAAGATCGTCAACGCTGAAACGGGTAAACCAATGCCTACAAAGATTTATCTCATAGACAATGAAACGGATAAGAGACTTGACTTTGTGTATGATCCGGATCCGGAGACAGGCAACTATCTTATTATTCTACCTCCGTCAAAGAATTACGACATGGTCATAGAATCAGAGGGATTCCTTCCGTATACACTGAACATCAATGTTCCTAATCAGACCTATTTCTATGAACTCTATCAGATGGTTAGCCTCAAGACCATAAAACAATTCGATGTTGTGGTGGGGCAGGAAGTAGAAGTGAAGAACGCCTTCTATGATACGGACCAGGATGTTAAGGCCGACCTGAGAAAGACACACGAAGCAAAACTTGTTCAGGGTGGAACCCTCGATGTGTATGATATGATGCTCGACCTGATGGCCGCGCAGGACAAGGAGGGAATCAATTACCTTACTGATCTTATTCAGATGAAGGATCCTATTGAGCAGGTGAATTTTAATGAAAAGGAGAATTCCAGGATTGATGTCGCTACGCGCACTTATTATTACGACGAAAGCGACGAAAGCAAATTTGAGCAAAAGAAGGTCGATGGGAAAACTATATTTTCGCTTCCGACTTTTATGGTGAATGAAGAGATCAAGAAGCAAAAAGGTCAGTCTGGAAAGAAAGCAGCGGCTTACGACAAGGCGTTGCTCTCAAAGAATGCTGTGATCTATTTTGATGCGGGCAAGAGCGATCTGAAGGCTCAATACAATACACAGCTCGACGGAATTTTGAATGACCTCAAGGTTCACCAGGATCTAGGCGTAGAAATTTCCGGCTTTGCGTCTGCTGAAGGGACAGAGGAGATGAACCGCGATTTGTCCAACAAACGCGCGATATCCGTGTTGGATTATATCAACCATAAAGGTGTCGTCAGGAGACGCATCGTCGCGAAAGGATACGGCGCGACAAAAGATCAGAACGCTTCCAAGGAGCAGGGCAGGAGAGTCGAGGTGCGAATTGTCGACCTGAACGAGATGGAAGCAAAGAAATAACGGTAAGGCTACTATTGTTGAGGGATCAGCAAAGAGCTGTCGCCATAGCTCAAAAAACGATAGTTGTTATCCAGCGCCGATTGATATACTTTTTTCCAGTCGCGACCGATAAACGCTGCGACCAACAGGATCAGGGTTGATCCGGGCTGATGAAAGTTTGTGATCAACGC
>DATHIE010000849.1:0-4880 GCA_035316905.1 Chryseolinea sp.
ATGTTTCCGGAGTTACATTAAACCATTCCGAATTCAATGTCTGCTCATTGTATAGTTTTGGATAGTTAAGGTCTGAGATCAACAAGTAGAAAGGTATGCTTGAATTCGAGGGAAGGGTTTCGACGACTGCTTTCACCTCAAAGTCTTCAAACCTCTCGCCTAGCTCAATGGAGATTGTCTTACCTATCGAATTAGTAGTCCCAAAATACTTTTGTGAGGTGTAACGATTGATCACTACACCATTTTGGCTTTTTAGTGCATCACGGCTTCCGTTCACCAGCGGAAAGTCGAATACATCAAAAAAGTGTTGTCCTCCGAAAGTCACCGTTTCTGAAAACTGGTCCGCTCCCACTTTCACCTGCGTACCCTGTTTGTGAATTCTCACTTGTTGTTCGACTTCGGGAAAACTCTCCTTGAGGGCAGGCCCTAATGGAAATGGCGTAACCGTATTAAAAAACTGTTGGTCCTTGCCCCAGTCTTCTTTCACCCAAACGCGAAAGATCCTGTCTGCCTTTGAATGGAACGTGTCGAACGTCCACTCGTCCCTGACAAATAGAACAATCAGAATTGCACAAGCAATACCGATACTGAGGCCGAGTATATTAATGACCGAGTGCGCTTTACTTCCCCACAGCGAACGCAAGGCAATTTTCAGGTAGCTTTTAAACATAGTAGAAGTCTTAAACCATAATTTCACATCTCACAGTTGAAAGATAAATTACAATGCAATCATCCTTCAAAGTGATGTAGTGAAGCGTCTGAAAGTTGTATTGAATGATTGAAGAAGAGGTTTTAGTTTTTCTCCTTTGAGGGGAAATCAACCATTCTGTGGTAGAAGTTCATACCATACCTCCACTTCGTAGCCATCCGGATCCTCAAAAAATACATATGGCGATCCTGGCACAAACTCACCCTGATCCTTGATCCTTCCCCCCGCTTGTTTTATTTTTTTTAGAACGCCATCGATGTCTTCAGGCCGTCGCAATCGAAAACCAAAATGAATGATCCCACCTGCATTACCAGGCTTAACCTTTTCATTTTTTTCAAATACCAAAATGTCATTGCAGCCGGGTGTCGTGAGCTGAAGTAAGTCTTTTGTGTCATACATGACTTCCATATCGAACACGTGTGTATAGAAGTTTTTTGTGTTGTTCAGGTCCTTAACAACTATAGCAAGATGTGTCAGGCCATACGTTGCTGTTCGGTTCATATAATTAATGAGTTTGTTTGATATCAAAGGCCTCAAAAACCCTGGAGACGGTATCTTTGTTGTCGGCCATAACAAGCAAATGGTCTTGCGGCATGATCTCGGTATCCCCGCTCGCCGTAATATATTTTCCGTCACGGTGAATGAGCACAATAAGCGCTTTTTTCGGAAGATTTAGATTCATTACTACCTTGCCAATAGCCGAAGAGGTTGATGGAATGTCCAGTTCTATCAATTCTGATTTGAAGTTGTCCTTTAATTCGAGGTCAAGAGGAAATTTTCGCTTGATCTTTTCAGGGACGCTCACGTGCAGCCACCTTGCTACCATGGGAAGAGTTGTTCCCTGAAGCAGGACCGATGAGACCGAAATAGAGAACACGAGGTTGAATATGTCTTTGGCAACAGCCACACCCGCCAACATCGGATACGTTGCAAATATGATCGGTACCGCTCCGCGAAGGCCGACCCAGGAAAGAAATAGTTTCTTACGGATATTCAAATCCTTGAAAAAAACCAGTGAGATGAGCACAGCAATAGGGCGCGCGATGAATATTAGGAACAGCGCGATGAGCACGCCGCTGCTTAGTACCGGAACGATTTCGCTTGGATAGACCACCAGCCCAAGGGTAATGAACATAACGATCTGCATGAGCCATGCCTGACCGTCATAAAATCTTATGAGGCTTTTCTTATGTAAAAAGCTGCTGTTTCCCAGGATAACGGCTGAGATATACACAGCCAGAAAACCGTTTCCTCCCACAAAATCCGTAAAGGAAAAGGTGAAAAAGACCATGGCAAGTATCAACACCGGATACAATCCATCGATATCAAGCTTTATATGATTTATGATCCAGGTCATTGCTCTCCCGAACGCGTAACCCGCAATTCCTCCCAACACCATTCCCCTGAAAAACTTTGGAACGAGTGATACAATGGAGGCATCAGGTTCAGAAATAAGATAGATCAGGCTAACCGTCAGGAAGTACGCCATCGGATCATTGCTCCCGCTTTCCAGCTCCAGCACAGGTCTGAGGTTTCCTTTTAATCCGACGCTTCGGGATCGTAAAATTGAAAATACCGCGGCAGCATCCGTCGAGGACACGATCGCACCTAACAACATACCTTCCAGCAAAGTGTAACCCAGCAGGTAAGAAGTAAAGATTCCAACAGCTAACGCTGTAATGAGCACGCCGAGCGTAGCCAACGACACGCCCTGCCAAACTATAGGCTTTATACTCTCCCATTTTGTATCCATTCCACCGGAGAAGAGTATAAAATTCAATGCAACAACTCCCAGGAGTTGAGCGACTTCAAAGTCATCGAAAAATATTCCACCAGGACCATCAGAGCCGGGGAGCATTCCAACGAGCAAAAAAAGTATGAGCGTAGGAATCCCAAGCTTGAAGGATGTCTTGCTTGAAACGATGCTCAGGAATAGCAACAAAGAGCCAAGCAGAAGTATATTTTCAACCGAAACCGTCATTCATATTCCGTTCAAAGATTCTCGAAATCTCTAAGATATCGATTTTAAACGGAATCACGATCCGCTAAGAGGCGGATTACGATTTGGTTTTATTGACTACTTCGCCAAGAAAGCGGACAGCATCCAGTGATGCTTCTCAAGGTTGTGAATAAATACTTTTATCATCTCCTCTGTGCCTGAATCGTTCTGCTCAGCCGCAATTTCCACAACGGCGAACATGTGCTCAAGCAGGATGCGATAGTCGCTCAATATTTCGCGCACCATCAAATCAGACGTCAGCGATGAGGTTGTCTCTTTTATTTCTGATGCCTCGAGATATTCCTTCATCGTGCTAAGCGGCGTTTCCTGAAAGATCCTTATCCGTTCGGCAATGTCGTCTATGTTCTTAAGAGCTTCGGTGTATTGCATTTCGAATTGCTCATGCAAATCGAAAAAGTCACTACCCTTAACATTCCAGTGATAGTTTCTCAGCTTTTGATAGTGAACGGAATAATTGGCTAACAATTGATTTAGCGCTGTACACACATTCTGAATCTCTTCACTTGTCCACCCAAGCTTTGTCGGCTTGGCTTTTGCCATTCGGTTATCGAGTTGAGTTTGTGGAACATTTTCCAGTTCGACATCCTCTATCTTTTTTGTGTTCTGTGATTTAGTCATGTCGCATATTGTTGGTCTTGAATTGTGAATCTTCAAGAATCGACCCATGACAAATACTGGCATTAATTGCTGATTAACAATTAGTTATGTAAAAATGTGAGTAGAAGAAATTTCTCCATTCGGGGAAGGAGCACCACAGAAAAACATGGCGATCCGGGTGATACCGGTTATAGAAGAGCGACGGAAAATAGTGCATATGTCCAACGCCCAATGTCCAATGTCCAATGTCCAATTTCGAAAGCAACAAATTGGAGAGTATATGTGACGAAATTTTCTTGAACGGAGCTTTGAGTTGTTGGGACCATCACGTTTGAACCTTGCATTCTATCGACATTGGGAGTTGGACATAGGACGTTCAAAAACCGAACGAGGTGTAGTCTCTGTGGCGCAGGTCAATGTCCAACGCCCAATGTCCAATTTCGAAAGCAGCCTATGGAAGGTACTTTCTAATGACATCTACCCAGATCTCATAGCCCTTCCGATTCATGTGAAGGCCATCTTCGAGAAATATATCTTTCACGACATTGCCTTTCGCATCCAATGCAGGTGTCCACACATCAACGAAATAGACTTCCTTTTTCGACGAGGCCCATTTGCTCATGCGTTTGTTGAATTCTATGTATTTATCCTTTAAGTGCCATCGGGAAGTACTTGGCTTCGGTGATATCACATAAACAGGAACAGTTGGAGAGACTTTTTGGCGAATCAACGTAACAACACTATCCATTGTCGAAAGGATCTGCTCAGGAGATTTACCTACGCTCAGGTCATTGTCCCCCTCGTAGATAAAGATTTTTTTTGCTTTGTAAGGAAGTATCAGCTTGTCGAAATAGTACAGGAGATCAGAAGTCTGAGATCCGCCAAAACCTCTATTGACAATATTGTACTTCGGGAAATCAGTTTGAAGGCTTTTCCACATCCTGACACTTGAACTTCCTGTAAAGAGAATAATATTCTCTTTGTTCAAAGACCCGTCGTTCGCGGTCAGTTCGGCGACCTCATCCTTAAAGCGAAGCGGACCCTGGGCATAAACACTGAACGCGCACTGCAGGAATGCAAATACGAACAACGAATATAACGTCTTAGTCTTTTTCATTTGAAACGGTTGTCAGCGAATATACCAAAAGCAACGGGAATGGCAGGCGCTTTTTTTGTTGGCAGCCATGTATTATCGATTCACCAGAGAGTGACAACTTGTTGACGCACCATTATGCGAAAAGGTCGGAGCTTAGATAACGGTCGCCCCGATCGCAGACGATAAACACGATCACGCCGGACTCTATTTCATCTGCTAATCGCATAGCGGCACTAAGGGCTCCGCCGCTGCTCATGCCCGCCAGAACTCCTTCTTCCTTAGCAAGCCGTTTTGTGTAGATGCGGGCATCCGCTTCCGCCACATCCATTACCCTGTCCACGCGTTTGGCATCAAAGATCTTTGGCAGGAACTCGGGAGACCATCTGCGAATACCGGGTATACATGAACCGTCTGTCGGCTGAGTTCCGATAATCTAGACAGCTGGGTTCTGTTCATTT
>DATHIE010000850.1:0-4168 GCA_035316905.1 Chryseolinea sp.
CTATTTGCGTAACGGAGAGGCGAAAGAATGGGCGTCGTTCCCAAGGATAGTGAATGAAAAAAATATAACGCTTCAATTTCAATCGAAGGGCGAGAACAGGCCATCCACGCTTTGTTTAAGACAATACGATGTAAAACAAAACTGGCGAATAGTCTTAAATGATAAGGATATAGGTGGTTTGGTTGAAGATGAAAAGGACATGTATTCGTACTTCAGTGTTCCCCAAAATCTACTACTCAACGGTCAGAATGTTCTCGTGATCAGAGCGGCGGAGGGCACACCAGACGATATACAGGTTGGACAAATAACGTTGCACTATCGAACATTACAGGAGATCCTCAGTCAAACCAGGATTGATGTTACCGTACTCGACGAAGATACCGGCAAAACAATTCCGTCCAGGATCACGATCACTGACAAGAAAGGTATTCTTCAAACTGTTGCTGCGACTTCGACGAACAGTTTAGCAGTGCGACCAGGGTATGTATATAACCCGGCAGGCACAGTTTCCATTTCGTTGCCAGCGGGACTATATACATTATATGCCGGGCATGGCTTCGAATATTCTATTGATTCCGTTCACGTCGATCTAAAGCCCGGTGACCGCGCGGCTCACACATTTCGAATTAAAAGGGAAGTTGAAACATCCGGATGGGTAAGTAGCGATACACATGTTCACACCTTCACTTATTCTCGTCATGGGGATGCAACCATTGAAGAGCGTGCAATAACTCTCGCCGCTGAGGGAATAGAACTTCCGATAATGACCGATCACAACCAAAACATCGATATCACTTCTGCCGCAAAGACAAGCGGCGTTTCTGGGTACTTCACACCCGTAACCGGGAACGAGGTAACAACGAAGATCGGCCACTTCAACATTTTTAGGACCAGCTCACAGCAGCCAGCGATAAATGCAAGCGCGGAATCCTGGAGCGATGTCGTAAAAAACATAGGTAACAAAGACAATCGTCAAGCTGTTATTTTAAATCACGCTCGTGACATCCATAATGGGTTCAGGCCATTTGATCCGTCACATCATATTTCAAGTGCCGGCTTTAGTATGCTGAACTGGATGTTCCCAGCAAACGCGATGGAGGTGATCAATTCAGGGTCGCAACAATCCAATATTATGACCCTCTATAATGATTGGTTTGGTATGATGAATCATGGTTATTTTCTAACTCCCGTTGGTTCGAGCGACTCGCACGACGTGAGCAGGTTCACGGTTGGTCAGGGTCGCACCTATATTAAATCAAGTGATAAAAATGTATCCAACATAGACGTCAATGATGCCATACGAAATTTTACCGATGGCAAAGTTCTCGTCAGCCTGGGCCTGTTGACCATGGTGAGCGTGGAAGGAAAATACGGCCCCGGTGAAGTCTGTCCGTGCAAAGGCAATATTAATGTTGCGATTGATGTACTTGGGCCATCTTGGGCTCACGCTGAGGTAGTTAGCCTATACTTAAATGGAGTAAAGGTTAAAGAAGAAAAGATCACCAGCTCTAGTGCCGCAGGGCAAAAATGGAAAGGCGTTTGGACTATCCCGGTCCCTGCTCATGATGTTTTTCTTGTTGCAGTCGCCGAGGGTAGTGGTGCAGCCATGCCCTATTGGCCCCTTGCGGAACCTTATCAACCGATGTCGATGGATTGGACGCCGAAGCTACTGGGATCCACTGGAGCAGTTTGGATAGATACCGACGGTGACGGTAAGCGATCCAGTGCCTTCGAGTATGCACAAAAACTTTTGCAGCGTTCCGACAATGAACCCACAAAAGTGATTAAACTCCTTTCGACTTACCATCAATCCGTCGCCATGCAGGTGGCTGCTTTGTTATGGAAGAATGGTGTAAACCTCAATAGTCAGGAAATTCAGAAAGAACTTGACCAGTCAGCGGAGCCGGTCAAAAAAGGCTTCAAAATAATTGCAGAAGAGACACTGTTGATTCGATAGTTCAAGAAGCGTTCAGTATTGCAATCGAATCAAGCTTAGTGACAATTATTCCATCATAGAACTCAATTCGGCAGCATCACCGGATCCAGATTCAATATTTTGCGCCATTGCGATATGCCTTTTAAGGATACCCAATTTTCCCCACGCCCAGTTCCTGAGAAATTCACTGTTACCGTCCTGTGCGATTCTTTCAAACTTTTTAAGCGCAACGGAATTGTTCCGGTACATGAAGTCACAGAATGCATGGTCAAATTGTAGTCCGTTCTTTTTGGCTATGCGGACAAAATGGTTTCGATGCTGCGGTGACATTTCTTCCGGCAGAGCAACGTCAATACTGGAGGTGATCTCACGCAACTCATCCATTGCGATGGCGTGATCCGTCATTACAGAAATAGCATATTCTTTTACGTCAGGTGATATTGCCTTTCGCACCGCGAGTTCGGCCAGTTGAGATTCCAGCAACACATCGTTGGCGGCTAACGCGAGAAATGCTGCATCGTTTTCCTTCTTCAGTGAATTCAAATTCTGTCCACGCTGAATGCTGTTATCCGCTGGGACTTCAGTATACCGGTTTTCATCGGTATACTGGTTTTCACAGGAAAAGCTAAACGATGCAGCAATAATTATGATCGCTGCATAAAGAATTTGTTGTGCTCTTAATATGTGCATTCTCCTTTAATCCTTTTACAGTAATCTGGTTTTATCCCTTTTACTTTTCTTCAATAGGTCGACCGTTAGCATCGAACTTATGCGTCTTAACCTGCCGATCGTCGCCCGTGATCTCTACTATGTAAACTTCTCCAGTTGAATTGCGATAAATGGTTGAGGTCTCCCATCCTTTATATTCCGCACCTTGTAATGTGGATCTGACAGCTGCAGGAAGGTCATCCGCTGTTATCTTAACCATATCCTCGCGAAAGCTTTGGGATGGTTGAATGCTTGTTGTGTCCTTCTTAGGCCCGTCCTGAGCCTGGGCTTGCAATGCAAAAGCACTTAAACAAAATGCTCCAGCAATTATTAGAATGATTTTTTTCATGATTATCGTGTTTTATATTTATTATGTTAAGATTATCAAATCTCTTCCCATATAAGGAATACCATGCCAGACCCTGAAATGTGACCTATGTTTCGTTCCATCGATTGAAAACCAATTGATTAACTATTCAGCCTGCCGTCTTTCTTGCACAAAGCGTTGTTGGAAGGGTAAAGGCATTCTACAATTCTCCCCACAGTGACTCCGTATCTTCGACGGATCAGTTGTCCACCAAGTTTTTAGCATGGACTCATCTGTGGAGGCATGTATTCGACAGCCGTGGATATTTTGCCACAGGCCTACTGCTTTAATTTGGCCTAAACGTTAAAATCTTCAACTTTTTCAGTCTGGCACGAAGATTTATGAGCTTGAGGTGTCTGAACTAAACCCCGTAAAAACTCATGACGCCATCTCTAAGCCTTTCCCAACAAGAAGAAAAAAGCATTCAGTTCTTCAGGGAAATCAAGCACGACCTTGGTTCATCATCAATGATTAAAATAGTCAAGCTCGTGAGGGTGGTGTTATCACAGATCAGGAAAAGCCTCTCGCATGAGCAGGCTACAATTTTTATTACAAGTTTACCCAGTGTGTTTCAGTTGCTTTTCATAGCAAACTGGAAGTACAATGAATCGAATGAAGAAGCCGGTTCTATCCGTCACCTCGATGAGTTGATAGATACTTTATATGAACAAGACCGGAAATCCGGCACTTGTTTATTTCATTCTGAAATCGACACATTAAACTCGGTTATACTTATACTGACGAAACTGGACAAGTTTTTTGGGGCCATGGGACTTAAAATATTTCAGCATTCGCTGACTCAGGAATTAAAACAAGCTGCGTCATCGAATGTTGCGTAAACACTATACACGAATTTAGAATATAAGCCATGTTACGCATTTCTGTCTTTCTGTTGGTAATCTCTTTATTCGCGGCGGTTTTTGGGTTTGGGGAGATCGATGGAGGAGTCGCTTCCGTCGGTAAATTATTGTTCTTTATCTTTCTGGCGCTCTTCGTTCTTTCACTTGTACTCGGTGCCAGTATATTCAAGCGATGATAAAGACAATTGGAATCCCGGTCTCTCTGGTACCGGGATTTCTCTCCTACTCCCACCGCGAAAGCGCCTGAAAAGGGTGCCGACCCCCACTGTCTAATTCATACATTGCCTTCCTCTGGAA
>DATHIE010000851.1:0-2075 GCA_035316905.1 Chryseolinea sp.
ACAAACCGACTTCGACGGCAAGTTCACGTACTCTGATGTAAAGGTCATCGACTACGAAGGCCCTCGCTTTGCAGCACTGAAAGTTTACCCCAACCCATCGAAGGGAGATAATCTTACAGTCGTAATTGCCGGACTAAAGGACCAGACGTCTGTTCCAGTGCGCATCTATAACATCCAGGGCCAACTCATTTATGATGGCGTATTTGAGGTTGATAATCCGGGTACAATCAAAAGAGAACTTGAATTTGGCAATCGATTGAAGTCCGGAGTCTACATAATCAGGGCGGGTCAAACCCTGCAGCTTACGCAGAAATTTTTTGTGGATTGATTCTGACTTAGGCGCCTCTGATATTTCCTCCTCACGGTACTTTCTCACTTTATTCCTATAATTGTAGGCCAATCTCAGGATTGGCTTTTTTAATGGTAAACGGGGCATTTCGTGCGAACTAAAGCGATCACCAGGCTTCTCTTTTCAGTGGGTGTAATAACCTGGCTGGCCCTGGTATTGACTGACCTGTCCATACAGGTAAGCACGGCCAACAACATCAAACCAGAGGTGCCAGCATGGCTGCCCGGAGTAATCCTGAACCTCTTTATCCTCGCCCTCTTTTACTATTATAAACTGAAGATCGAGCGCGATGAGGTCCTGAATTTCGTTGACCTGCTCTGGCGAGTCTTTGCGACAGGGTTGATCGCAACCGTAGCCTCGCTCGCGATCAGATTGATTGAGTTCCTGCTCAATGACACGAAGCTGACAACCCACATCATCTTTATGGACCTGATCTACATGATCAACCTGGGATTGATGGTCGGGTTCCTCATGATGGCGTTCAGCGCCTGGAAAAGACTTATACTCTACCAAAAATCCAAGTGGCTTCTTCGCCTGTGGGCCTTCTTTGAATATGGACTGCTGATAACTCTCGTGTACAACAGCTTCAGGCTTCCAACAGTGGAATGGTTGTACGTGACATTGCTCGGCATTTTTGTGGTAGTAGGGTTGGTGTTGTCAGGTAACATGAAGTGGGTTGCGTTCCTGAACTTCAGACAGAAATGGACCAGTCTATTGCTGTTGTTACTTACTGTCTTCTACCTTCTTTATATTTTTTATACGAACCGTGCGCTACTCGAAGGCATACGAAATGTTTCACCGTATTTTACAGATTACCGCTATCATATTTTTGTGTTGTCGCTGATCGTATTCGTCACTGTATACAGTATCTTTTCCTTCCTTGTTATCCTGTTCAACCTGCCAACCACTTCGGTTTTCGAACAAAAATTGGAAGAGGTTGTTAACTTCCAGCGGATAAGTCAATCGATACAAACGGAACAGAGTGAAGAGAGCGTGTACAACATACTCCTGGAAACTTCGGTGAGCTCGGTATTTGCAGACGCAGCATGGCTCGAGATCAACATCAACTCACGGGAGCAAAAACTTTTCACTTATAAGATAACGGATAAGGAATCCCATGATATTATCAACCATTTACACTCCCACAATATCAAAGGGGTGTTTGATCAGGGCAGTGAAAAGACCAAAAACCTGTCGAAGCATCTCGCGTCTCTCAAAGGCTCGCGTTTTCGTTCTATTCTCGCCTTTCCTATTTATGTAAAAGGCGACAACATTGGTACACTTGCATTGCTGAAAGAGCTGCCCGAGGGCTTCAACAAAGAGATGACGAAGATCGTTTCGACATTTTCGAACCAGGCTGGGATCTCCATCGAAAACTTCCGGTTAATGGAAGAAGCGTTGCAAAACGAACGTTACAAGGAAGAGTTGAAGATTGCCAAGATGGTGCAGAAGAGCTTGTTGCCAACGCTGTTGGAACAAGACAAAGACTTTGAAATTGCAGCGTTCTCAGAATCCGCGGATGAAGTGGGAGGTGATTATTATGACACGTTGCGCGTAAATGAAGATCTCATTTCCATAATCATTGCAGACGTATCAGGAAAGGGAACGACAGCCGCTTTTCATATGTCGCAAATGAAAGGGATATTTCACAGTCTTGCACAACGCGACGTTGATCCAGATCATTTTATGATTCAGGCGAACCAGGCGCTCGTGTATTGTTTGGAAA
>DATHIE010000852.1:0-29835 GCA_035316905.1 Chryseolinea sp.
CATTGAAGAAAAATTATTACCGCACAACCCCCCCTATCGAAACGTTCCAAATTCAAAAGATCTATTCAAAATGAAAAAAAACGATAATCGTTAGGACCATTGATGACAAGGTTCATCAGCGAGACGTCTCCACCCTGCTCATTGCACCACTCGGTGCCCCGGCAAATGATGCTGCATATGCGCAGTACTGTTTTGCGATCGCACAAGGTGGAATTACTGATGTTGACAACACAGACGAAACCCAGTTACACGCACATCGCTCCCTCCACAAATCAAATCTGTTACGCTAAAAATCGAAAAGTAAATGACATTAAAATCTGGAACCGTGTTCATGACCACGTTAACGCATGATGGCAAGCTCGACTATCTGATGGCCAAAGCTTTCTATATGACGCCCTCACAAGAACGGCTAACCTTTTACATGCCACGACAAACGAGCTTGCTGGCAGCGGGCTACAATCACCTCTGGTGCCAGGCCTTGAACCTTCCACAGAAACATGACCTCCGATGGTTCGCAATGCTTCACAGCGATATCGTCCCGGAAGACTTTTGGGTGGATAAACTTATCGCTGAAGCGGAAAAGCACGACGCTGATGTGATGAGCGCAATCGTGCCGATAAAAGAGAACTCCGGAGTGACGAGCACGGCGATCAGCGGCCCAGATAATTTCACACGCTTCGCTCGGTTAACAATGAAGCAGGTTTATCATCCATCTATGCCAGATACATTTGGCATCAGAGAGCTTTTAGCTGGCAGAGCTTTTAATGTCGATGCTGATCTCAGCGATTCACGTCTCCTGGTGAACACCGGTTGTTTCGTTTGTCGTGTGGATCGGGAGTGGTGTGGACGTGTTCACTTCACCATTAACGATCGCGTAAGCCAGCAATTGGGCGGTGCCTTTGCCTATGCGGTGGAGCCGGAAGATTGGTACTTCAGCCGGCGCGTCGCTGAGGAAGGTGGAAAGGTAATGGCCACCAAAGTTGTGAAGCTTGAGCACATAGGATCCCGCTCCTACAAGAGCAACGAAGTGTGGGGCGATGAAATGGATCCTGCAACATTAACCATGTGATTTATGCCAAAGGAAGTTTTAATCATGGTCCTGATCGCGATCGGCTTAATAACAATCATCGCTGCTTATATCGCGCTCTTCAAAAAACTAGGAGTGCGTATACAAAAGCGCTGTCGCCATCAATTTGCTATGAAAGATTGGACAGATCTTAATCGGGATCCTCAGTGCATCCATTGTAAGAAGTGGCTTGATCAGATACTCAAAGAAGAAAGCGTTCACATGGAGCCGGATCCAGATGGTGAGCACTATACCGCAATTCGAAAATGAGCGACACAATCAAAATAGTGCTAGAGTTTGACATCGACCCAGATTTAGTCGAAAACAACCGCGATCAACAGGTTCTTTCATATGGAACTTGATTGGCCAGTTGGATATCCAATTCCTAGGACGGGAGACTCATTTAAAGTCTTAGACTTCATCAAAGGTTTTAGGGGTTGTATAAAGGAAGTTAAGTTTACTGAATTGCAAGCACAAGTTATTGCAAGCAGAAACTTCGAAGTGGCATTCATTACATGGAGAGATTACGTTGTAATTAACCTTGCACTGGCAGAATGAAAATATTTCTTCGAGGCACGAGAAAGCATTCCAAACACCAGCTGCACGTGAGCACGTGGCAGACGCCTACCTGGTTTGAAAAATATTTTATGTTCCGCAGATCTCGCGTGGTGGAATATGTCGGCGCTGGTACCAAGTGGTTTGAAATGACGGTCGGAAAACGAACGGTATTGAATTTTCTCCCTATCACCGACCAGGTGCTGATCAGCTGGCTGGCCACAGTTCGACTTAACGATGAAAAAAATTAAAGGGTGTATGAGATACGTTGCTATTTTCCTTTTGATGTCACTTCTTTCTTGTGGCCCGGACAAAACACAACTCGAACAATCCAGGCTGATGAACGAGTATCACCAGGAGCAATTGAAGATTGTGACCGTGCCAATGAAGCCTTTTTATGTTTACGACAAATGGACGTTTAGGCACAACGATCATATTGTCATGGCTGGATATGGATTGATTGATAGGAATGGATATAGATTTCAAATTAATGACTCCGTAGAAAAATATTCCCCATTGGCGATACCATAAAATAAAATCATGATCACAAAAGAACATCTTGATTCACTTCGCGCTGAATTCGTCCAAATTCAATCGCAGTTCGCGACGGTTATCCAGGAGCTCGAGGCGGACCTGGCTCGCATGCGCGACATTGATCGTATACCTCAGGAGATCATCACGAAGCGAGATGAACAGATCGAGACCCTTATTCGATACCACAATAAAGCCGATGATTTAATGAGCGCATTCCGGCTTTGTACGATGAATTACCACGGAGAATTAATCTGGCTGAGATCTACACTATGGGAGGCGTTGAAAAGCAATCAAACGGCCTTCGAATTGTTCATGCGACAAACGAAAACGATAATATCGCTGGAGCCCAACCCGGCGACAAGGCAGCGGGACACAACATAGCAACTGCGTGTACCCTGCCTTGTTTTTTTAACCACTACCCTACCCCAATTTTTTAGCCTGTAATGAAAATTGAGCGCCACAAAGACAGCGATAGTAAGAAAGAACATGATATCAACCTGGACACAGGAGATGTCAATGCAGTAACGCCGGAAGCATGGAATCCAAAAAAACGAATTGACTTTGAAAAATGTACCTACCTGGTCAAGAAGCTCGAAGATGGTGCCATTAATATCATCGATGAAACCACCGTACAGACCATTGCGCATGCGCTGGCTGTATTTGGCGAGAAAGGCCGCGACATGTTCTACAACGTTTCACTGCGGCAAACGACATACGATACTGAAGGCCTGAAGGATTATTTTGATCGGGCGCTGCGCACAGCAAAGTATAAGTCGCCGACGAAGTTTATAAACATTTGCGCGCAACATGGCCTCGAGGTGCTGATCGGGGATGATGACTATGAATATTTGTTGCTCGAGGGGAAAAAGCCGGTGTGGTACACCGATAAGATGACCGATGAACAGATCCGGGATCTCCAGGACTATGGGTTTATCGAAATGCGGAATCAATACTACTTCGGTGAAAAGGATTCTGAAAATAAACGTGTGACACTCATACCAAAAAGTAAGTTCACGATCAGGGTTTTATATCACATCAACCGCGGGAAGAACAATAAGCGTGTGATCGTGCTGAAGAACAACCGAAATGAACAGGTGATCATGGAGATCGAGACAAAAGAAATAAATTCCCTGCAGTCGTTTAAGAGCCTTACCGAGGGTGTAGGCTATTTTGTCCTGGAGCCTACGTTCAAGGAACCGGAGCTGCAGCGGGTAAAGAACAAGATCTTCTCCGAAGAGAAAGCTTCAAAGCAGCTGGAAGTACTTGGCTGGAATAAAACAGGGTTCTTCGCGTTTTGCAACGGTCTGTATGACGTTGCATCGGCAACGTTTATGCCCGTTGATGATTATGGTATTGTGAGTATGAACAAAATTCATTATCACATTCCCTTTCACCCGGGCACCGATGAATATTCATACTTGAATGAAAAGAAAATCTTTTTCAACGATGGACAGACAAAGTTCAAAGAGTGGGCAGCTCTATACGCAACTGCCTTTGGAGACGTTGGTAGCGTCATACTTGCTTTCACGTGTTCAACGGTGTTCTCCGATCACATCTTCGCGGTTAAAAATAATTTTCCGATGCTATTCATCTATGGTGAGGGGGGATCCGGCAAAGGAACGGGTTGTACCTTCGCCCAACACATTTTTGGATCACCACAGCCACCGCTGAAGCTCACAGAGAAGGCAAACACGGACAAAGCACGTGTGCGCAAGTTCGCCACGTACTGTAACGTACCTATAATGCTTGAAGAATTTTCCAATTCCATTGAAATGGCCGGCATCAAAACGATCAGCAATTTTTATGACCGGTATGGCTACGAGCGAAGTTCGATGGATACCAGGTACGGCACCGAAACCGTGCCGGTGCGTAGTACGGTGATGATCACCGGGAATGAATACCCGGCAGACGATCCGTTGATGCAGCGGTTGATTCTCCTGGACAACGATCGTAATAAATTCACCGACGAAGAAACGAAAGCCCTTTGGTCACTAAGAGATCTCAACGCCAAGGGCATAACCAGCGTACTCATTGAAGTCTTATCCCTTCGTGATGGCGTGGAAAAAACGTGGCGCCAAGCCTATGAGATTGAATACAATTCTTTTCGTAACGACTGTAGCAAGCTGGAGATAGATGTGCCAAGTCGGATGATCGAAAACTATGCGGTGTTATTGGCTACGCACAAGTGCCTCGAGCAGCTGGGGATCAGCTGGCCCAGTGGGTATGATCACTTCCGGAAATTCCTGATGTCATGTTTACAAAATCAAGCGGAAAAACGCAACACCGGCGCTGTCGTACAACGCTTCTGGGATATCGTGTTGAGTCTGGCCAGCAAAGGAGCCATACATGAGAACAGAGAATTTATGATCGATGGGGATCACCTTTTCATGCGGTTCAAAGATATTCACACGCTATACATGGAAGAACATCTTAGGATCTATCGGCAACCAGGCCTGCTTGCGTCTACAATGTCGCAAAAGTTAAAGATTAGTGCTGCGTGGAAGGAGAGCGTGGCACAGAAAAAGTTTGGCAAGGTGAACAGCAGCGCTTTCATGTTCGATTATTCAAAGCTCAATATCGATTTGATATACGTCGTCAATCAGAAGCGTAGTTATAAGAATGAACAGCTCATTGAGACTGCGGGAGAGCAACAGGCTAGGATCATTGATGAAGAAAAAGCGAAGATGGTTCGATCCGACGAGATCCACCGGCAGTCTGTCGCAAAACAAACGAACGTCTTCGAAGCCACACCACCTCCGGAGGACTACGGATATCCAAACGATTGGAAATAATGACAAACACTGACGGAATTATAATCACGATCTCATCTGGGATGCTGAAGGAGAAAGGCTATCGCAATTGGCTTCGAAATTTCCTAAATACCATGAGTATGGAAGATTGCACCTATTGGATGAAACAAGGTGGCAGGCCAAAGCGCGATCTGCTTTACGTGTATCTCTGCATTGGTAACAAAATTCGTTTCAGGGCAAACTTTGTAATGAGCGAAGGTCCATGCAAAAAGTATTTCGTTGATGAAGGGATGTTCGCCCGGGCCTGGATCGTTCTCGCCGGTCCTGTAGTACGTCCCGATCAGCCGATCGTCATGAAGGGCTTCCGCGGGTTCAGGTATACCGAAAAACTATTTTAACTTTAAGGGAAGACAAACAACCTCCCAAGAAAATTATGAGAACTCTTGTATTCCTGGTCTGCTACCAACCTCAGCTTCGATTCTCCACAATGATGCATATGATTCCATCAATTGGCGACGAAATAGATATGCGAATGTTCTTTGAGGACGATGCCGATGTGGACCAGGGCTGCTATCTAGTGAAGAAAATTGTATGGAGACAATACAAATCAATACCTCGGTTGACCACGAAGAGTTTGTTGTTGGACAACAGGATGATGATTTTTTCCCAGTAATAGTA
Source organism: Chryseolinea sp. (assembly GCA_035316905.1). Lineage (GTDB taxonomy): Bacteria > Bacteroidota > Bacteroidia > Cytophagales > Cyclobacteriaceae > Chryseolinea. Next base: position 5,584 of record DATHIE010000852.1, read on the forward strand.
GGTCGACAAAATTCGTGAATGCACGCTACCGGATTCTAAGAGCGTTTTCCCATAAACCGCCCGTCACAACTTCCGATCTCTATTCTACTAAACCTCGAAACTTTCTCGGGTTCAATTCGTTTCTGGCGACCTTGCGTTTCCAGGCTGATTTCGCATCCTGACTTTTTGAGCTCGCTGTTCTCCTACCTACCGCTACCTACTTTTTGTGCCGCTTTTCAGCAGAATTTGCCCAACTACCTACCAGGGGCCTATTGGTAGGTAAATAAAAAACCTCATTTCCTGCGTTTTTTTCTTCCCAAACGTGCGTTTCATCCTCCGTTACAAAACGGTAGATTTCACTACCTACCAGTACCTACCTACCTACAATCGGCCTCTATATATATGAAAATCAATTTTTTTAAAAAAATCAATGATTATGAAAAGTAGGTAGTGGTAGGTAGTGGTAGGTAGTGGTAGGTAGTTGCCTTGGTAGGTATGGCCGTTTTGAGGGGTGGCCTGGATGCAGGACGGGTCCTCAGGACGGGTCCTGTTACCGTTCATGTAAAGGAGAAAGTACTGGCATAGGGTTTTTGCCTGTAAGTCAGATATAGTATAAGGACCTGATTGAATATGGTTAAGGACGAAGACATATACCCGATCGACACCGTAGTCAGGCTACGCAAGACTGGCCAGTTCGCATTGATCAAACAACACGCATTCCTTACTAATGGAAAAAATTTTTTGAACTACCTGGCTGAGATCGAAGGGACGTGGCGCGGGATTGTACGCCATCTATCATGAAGAGATAGATCTTGAGATATTGCCACCTACACCACCGGAATTACTTGGATGAAAATGATTTCAATGTGTCCGGGATCTTTTCAATGATGTGCGCATTCTTTGGAATGTTAGGAAAAGGGCCGATGATCCTGATCAGCTGTTGAAACTCAAGCGCGGTTACAGATTGAAGATGGTTGATGCCAGCCTGGCGCAAATACCGGCGCATCGTTTTTTCGGAACGGTCGTACAGCTGTGCAATTTCTTTCCGTGTAATCATTTTCCCGGGTGGAAGATCTTGATAAAGGTAAGCAGAAGTTAGTAATCATCGATCATCATCGTACCACTACATCAATTGTGCAAATTTATTTTCTACACTCGCTCAACTAAACGAAGCGAAACGTTTGAATACTGTCACCAAAGTCATAGGCGTTGCCGCACTGGTCGCAATTGTGGTGTGGGGTGTTAACGCCGCGAAGAAAGCCATAGCGGATTTTCAGTTTGACATCGTCGCTTATGGAAAGCCAACGCTTTCTGGGATGATGCTCACCGTTCCTCTTCAAATCAAGTTTAATAATCCCACACCGCTACCTATTTCAATCGACAAGTTCGTCGCCGATGTTTATATCGATAAGAACAACGTCTTTGTACCTGGTGCCAGAATCGATCAGCCGATTTCCATTCCACCAGGTGAATCCACACAATGGGCATTCCCGGTATTAAACCTTCCAGGCATCTTTGGTGGCAACGCGGCAGAGACGGCCATCTTTTTATCAAAGATCATCGCCACTAAAACGATAAAGCTTCGCTCCGATCTCAATGCCGTGTACAAAGGCATATCACTACCCTCTCAGTCGTTCACTAACACCGTTAACATCGCATGAGCTGGCTATCCTTTCTCAATAAGCGAAAAGCAAAGGCCGAGAGAAACGAGCTCAAAAAAATCTATTTTCTAAAAGAACCAGGTAGCGATCGCTATGTACATCCGGCCGGCAAGCATCTCTTTGATAATTCTGCCTATGCGCTGAAAGAAGGAAAGGTTGGCGCGATCTGCGTGTATGAAGAACAAGTGAAACCGTTTATTGACATGTTTTCAGAGGAAGGAATTCGACTTGTCAGTGAAGAGATCAAACCACAACTAACCACCGCATGAGTCGAAAATCAAAATGCTACGCCGCAGCGCTGATCTATCTGCACCAGGATTTCTCACACCTGACATTGAACGGTAAGTTCTATTTGTTCAAAATGGGCTATAACTGATGCTAGGACTTGTCGCCACCGGTAAACGTTCGATCAAAGCGGGCTCGCAGTATGATGGCTATTTCATCAGCGAAGTTTCCGGAGGTGAAGTCATTCTCCTGGAAGACGGCGATGTATATGATACGCTGAAACAAATGCGAAAGATCGTTTCACAGACGCTACCACAAACGGCGAAGGTCTCCCGCGAGTTGAAAGGATCCACACTGGAACAAACCTGTCGTAACATCTGGAATTTTTTATACTCCCACGTTCAATACAAAAAAGATCATCCGTTACGCGAGCAGCTGCGCACGCCGGCACGAACCTGGAAGGATCGCCGAGCTGGAGTAGATTGTGATTGTTACAGCATCTTCATTTCATCGGTGCTTACCAACCTGAAGATCCCCCACAGCTTTCGCATGGCCGGATACAAAGGAGACTTCCAGCATGTATATGTCGTCGTTCCAAAGAACGGCAGATCTTCTTCATCACGTGATCAGTATTACGCTATTGATCCGGTGGTCAATCAATTCAACTTCGAAGCGTCATTCACAAAAAAACACGATCAGAAAATGTCAACGGTATCTATGCTCAATGGCTTAGGGGAATGTAACCCGACACCAGAAATATTACGCCTGCGAAAATTTGTCGATACTCAAGAAGTAATCATGCGTGGCGGTATTCCGACAAAAGCTTTCCTGGATGAAGCTGGGATCTCCTATGCGCCGGCATTCGATAATAATGCTAATCGTGCCATATACGTGGTCAGCACACCGAGGGGACTTCTGTCGGTACCCACAGTGATCAGTCCGGCACAATCCGAAGAGCTGAAGACGCTTATCGGCGGTTGTGTTGATCCATCAACCGCAGCAGCTGCGATTCCACTTGCAGAAAAGTCAATGGAGGAGAGAATAAAAGCAGCTGCAAAAAAATTTAATTGGTGGTGGCTTGCCATCATCGCCGGCGGATACATTCTGTTAACGGGAAGTGATCAGCAGGAAGTCAAGAGCGGTCTCAATGGACTGGCTGGATCCTCAAAAAAGAAGAAAGCATTGAAAGTGATTTCAATTTAAATACACCATTTTTTAAACAATAAATTCTATTACTAACTATGAAAATCAAAGAAGCTGGAGAAACAGTTCTAAAGTTCGGTTCTGGTGCCGCTGGTCTCACCGTTGGTGCGATCGCCATGAAGAAAGTGAACGACTTGCTACCGGCATCCTTTCCCGATATCGCTAAGAAGATCGGGCCAGGACTTGCCGCGATGCTGCTTGCATATCTGTTGTCGGTGAAGGTTTCCAATGACAAGTTGAAAGCGCTTGCTATGGGTTTAGGCCTTGCCGGATTTGCAGACTTCGCGCGGAAATTACTCGGTGACAAAGTATCACTTATCGCCAACAACGTTCCGGCGCTTTCCGGAATGCCTGGCTATCGCTCCGTGAATACCGGTGGCGTGGGTTGGGATTATTATCGGGACAATTCATTGCAAGGATTGGGACAAAGCCCGTATGCCTTAAACGGCGATACTTTCAGTATGCAAGGTTACAGCATGCAGGGACTTGGTAACGCAGCCTATGCGCTCAATGGTCCAGGGGGCGATATGTCAGCAATGAACTCCTATGCCTTGAACGGATAGTCGAAGTAAAATTTTGGTGACAGTGATTCAATCGTTTCGCAAAAACTAACATCACAAACCAAAACATTACTTCATCATGAAAAAGATTTTTTCTCTTCTCTTCATAGCCGGCGTAGCCTTATCCCTTTTTGTGGGAAATGCTGAAGGTGCCTTTGTTGGTATAGCCGGGCTTACACTCACTCAATTCTTAGGAACCAAGATGCAGGGTTATGCCTTCTTCACGATCGTTCCAGGAAAATTCGTGGTACAAAATCCCGCTCAAGGGCCGGGCTCTCCTGGATACGGTCAGCTGCAGGAAGTTCCGTATATGACACGGGCCGAAAAAGCATTGTATGATCAGCTGATCACGCTTAATCGATCGAATCCTGTAACGCAGGAAGTCATTCGTCAAGGCGGTATATCTTTTGATCCGATCACCTATTATATACGCGCGATCATCACCGGCCAGTCTGGACGTCAGCAGATCGTAAACAACTCGCTGATACAAATCACTGGTATCACCAACATTCCCAATGGTGGATCCTTGCCACAGTTCTATAACTTCTGCTTTGACCGGATAGCAGTACGTTATGCGGTGACAGCAAGCGCTTCAGCGAATGCGGCCGCGGTAACTGGATTTAGTTCAATACGTGCCAACATGCCGGCGGCACTCGGTAACGGCCATTTGATCGTAACCTCTAACCAGAACAAGATTCTCGAAACGCCGATAAGCGACTTTACTTCAGTTGCTGCCATCACAGGGGGTGGCGAACGTGACTATGATGGAGGCGTTTTGGAGAAACCACGTTTCTTCCTGGAGTTGATCAACATCGAAGTGGAGATCGCATACTCCACCGGTCAGGTTGTGCCAAGTGCAGCAAACAACACCTACACTGTTGAAGTGATGTTCTTCGGAACGCAAGCACGTCTGAAGGCTTAAGATCCTTCCACATTATAACTCAATCGGAAGGCTGCTGAAAAACTGCGGCCTTCCCTTTCATTCACTTTAAATTTTAATAACGTGGAACAACTTTTGGATTTAGGAAAATTAAGTCAATACCGCACGCAAAAAATCAACATCACTATTCCTCTTGCCTCCCCAGCTGGGAACTATGAGAACACCATACAACTCGATCGTCAGTTTAACATGATCATGGGTGTCGGGTTTGTTGAGAAAGCCGCCGGCGGACTTGCAAACCTCTATGATGTTGGTGCGAAAAGCAGCAGGCAAAATTGGCTCGATCCGATCAGCACGCTCTTTTGGACTGCTAACGGAAATGTGGGGCCCATGCAAAAATATTATAGCGTCAAGATCCCCTATGTAAGCGGAGATACCTGGTACTTCCAGATCGTGACAGAAGCTGCCGTAGCTGGAGCTGCCTTCCAAGCGCAGATGGTATTGTTCTTAGCGAAAGACACTACTCAGTTACCGCTTTCATAAAAAATACTTATGACGGCAGGACGCATAAATGAGATCGGCATCAATCAGGCAAGCCACTCTCCGGAGGACGCTATAGGCATTGGTCAAAATGTTTTGAAGGTGACTATCAAGAATGCAGCTGATTCCGGCACTAATGCATTCGTCGGAGTGAACGACCACGCCAGTAACAAGAATTTACTTCAACCGGGTGAAAGCGTAACGTATCATGACGAGCGCGTTTACCTGGATGAGAATTCTTACTACCTGGCGTTTGATCCGGCAAACCAAGGCGGAAGAGTTCTTGTATCTATCATTCTGGACACCAAGAAGGAAGTGTGTAACTAATGTTCGAAGGACAATTCAATTCTGACAATTGGCATCGCTCCGCAAGGAGTGTAGCGGAACGTAACGCCATTCGTACGCGCCGTTGGGGTATGCGGGTTACTGTTTACCTCACTGGCAGTTCAGGCGATTACGTACTGAGCTACAATCTTGCGTCAACCAATTTGCAAGACAATAACAACTGGTTGAAGGTTGCTGATATCGGCGAAACGTGGGGCGGTGGTGGCGGCGGATCATCTACACCGGATAGTGAATACTTCACAGGCGATGGCGTTGAAGACACATTCACCCTGGCCGATGGGGGCGCACTGATTTACTTTGTTGAAGTCGGCGGTCAGATGATGATCCCGGGCACGAACTACGTGGCCACGGCCAATGTGGTAATATTCACTGACCCGCCGGCGAATGGAATTGAAATCGGTGTTTACTATTTCGATAACGTATCGGTATTTACGGACCCACTAGAAGAAGTAACGGTCGATACAACAGGAGCAACGATTACGCTGGACATGGCTGCAGAAAAGCAACGCATGTTCGTCGGCAGTGCCTCCTTTGCTACAGCCAAAGACATTCTTACCGACGATGACGCGGACGCATTGGTATGGAACTTTCAATTTGAAATTACCAACGTTGCGGCCGTTCTTTCTTTCCCTGCAAATTATACAATGCAATCTAGTGATGATCGTTGGGATGACTCGACGAAAGAATTTACGCCGGACGATACGGGAGCCTATGAATCTTCAGCGGTGTACGATGCTGACAACGATGTTTGGAAATTAAAGATCAGTGATCCATTCAGCTAGACATTTATGAGAAACGAATTAATCTGGCAAAACACCGCGGCACCTGGTACCCCCAACAAATATGCAGGCTGGGATGGTAGTGGAAATCCTGTTGAGAAAGATGCACCTGCAAGCTTTACGTTTGAAAATGGTGTAGAAGAAATTAGCGCCGGTGTAGCGGGCTTAGGTAGTCCGTTGACACAAAATACGCTGATCAATGGCGCTACCTTTGATTTACAGCTTGGTACATTTCTCACCAGTCCGTTGGGATCATTTCAAGTGTATTCGTCAGAAGCAATGTTCTTTTCCGCCCGGCATCCCGTCAGTGGACTCGGTTCATCCTTTGGGCTTGGTGTAGATGGTGGCGCAAGTCTTGGTGTGTCGTCAGGACCAATCGTTGTGCAGAATACCGCAGCCATAGGAACAGCGACGAACGATCTGATCAGAGTGCTTAGACTTTCATCAAACACCAACGACACCGGTGTAATTGCATCCTGGACAGCAAACACGTCGGGTACGGCAGCGGCTGGATTTGGAATGGCCTTCACGTATGGTATTGAAAACAGTACCGGCGGACAACCTGAAGCGGCCAGAGATGTTTACACATGGGCTGTTGCTACGAACGGGAATGAACACGCAAGTTATTTAAAGCGCTTGAAAGTAGCCGGCGCAATGGAAGACGTCTTCTCGATTGTCACCAGTGCAGTTGCACCAAACATCTTCACGACTCTTTTCGGTCAACTCATTGCGCCAGATCTATTAAGCATTGCCGCGGATCCGGGCACGCCAGGATATCTATACATCGACGGCGGTACAGGACAACTATTTATATCGCTATGAGAAAATTAAAACTGACACCGATCCAAAATAAAAAATTGATGGAAGCCTACGAAAGTGTAGAGCTTCTTACGAATCAATTCAATATCGCGCAAGCACAACTAAACAGCGCGGCGAACTATCGTAACTCCATTGTTGAAATGATTTACGAAGCGCACAATATTGATCCAAAGAGCGTACCCCTGGGAACAAAATTCCATCTGAAGGATGGACAACTTACCATCGGTGAACAGTCTACCAGTGAACGAATAAAAAGTGACTTGAATAAAGTCAGCAACGGCCATAAAGTGAAATGATGGAAAGCAACTTCGAATACAACGTAATGTTGATTCTTTCATTTTCCCTTGAACTTTACCTGTTCATAGGATCCCCATTCAAAAAAGTACGTGAGTGGTTCGGTCGTATGATTGAAGATAGCGACGGGGATCCGCATCACGTGGATGGTATGTTTATCATTTTGCTGTTTGGAGCGCTATGGTGTTTTCACGTCGGAATAATTGCAGGGCTTCAATGCATTTATAAGGGCAAGGACCTGAACAATGTTTGTATAACGTTCTTGAGCGCCGGGGCTGGGTTGTTGGGTATACGATTAGTCTTCAGACCGAGGTTACCAATTATCAACCCCAACGAAACTAAAGTATGAATGAGCTGCTTGATCTTCTCTGTCATTTGTTTTGTGTCAGGCTGTTTGGCTGCCGGATATTTTTTTCGACGCCATCAAAAGGGCAACGAGGAAAGATTTATACAACAGGACAAAGAGCTGGAAGCAAGAGACAAAGAACTCGAAGCGAGAAAGCGGGCACTTCAGGAGATCATTTATGGCAGCCACCACATCGGGGCCAATCCACGGGGCAAACGGATCCGCGGCGCAGTCTCGGTAATTCGATTATCGAAGGATCCGAAAGAACATTTGTATTGGCTGAAGGTAATTGAGGATGAAGCGCTCACGATAGAAATGGAAGTACTCAATACGATTAAAGAATTCGAACACTTACAATAATGGACCCGAAAGAACAACAGCTGACAATACTCAACGACGATCAACAATCAAACGGTTCGCCTGAAAGGCTACCAAAGAAGACTTATGAGAAGATCTGTGAAGAGTGTGGAAAACAGTATCACACCGTGTCGCAGGGAGCTAAGTTCTGCAGCAGTTTTTGTCGTGGTCGATACTTCAGAAAAATGAAACCTACCAACACACCAACCACTAGCGACACGAAGCCCGCTTTCGACAAGCCTGTACAAAGTATAACGCCGACGATAGCTGGAATGCCACCTCACATACAAATCGCAGTTGACCTTCTGAAGAAGGATAGCGAGCGTATGGAGAAAGCCTACAACGAAGAGCGCGATCGCCGGCGCAAAGCAGAAACCGAACTTCAAAAGTTGAAGGATGATGTTCGCGATCGCGAGCATAAAAAAGCACTCGAAGGACTAGAGGAGAAAAAACCCGATTGGTTTGACCGTCTTGCTAACCTTCCAACTCCTGTCCTGGAGCAATTTGCACCGGTCCTGGGAAGACTGGCCGGCATGCTGGTACCAGGTGGAGAAGGAGCTCAGCAGATGGCTGGTGTTGGCGGTCAGCTCGACGAAGCACAGGTACAATTCTTATCATGGATAGCAGCGCTTCCTGAAGAACTGCAAAAGAACTTCATGGCTATAAACGCGGCGCTTACACACATGGATGAAAATACACTTGCCTTCACGCTCACTCAGATTCAGAATTTGCTAGTGAACGGCTCCACAGTATCGAAAGCACCGTCATTAACGCCATCACTTGGATATGACAAAACAATGTATGGAGGCTGAAACAAAGAGCAAAAAGGAACAGTACCTGGCAGAGCTCGCAAAACTTTCAGAAGAGACTCTGTCGATCATTGTTGAACTGGCCAAACGTCCAGGAGCCGAAGCAAAGCTTAAGGCCAATCGAAATATGTTAAAGATGTTCGTATGAACGATAATAATACAAGTGCGAAAGTAACTGGAATAGTTTTCCTGGCGATAGCTGCAGCAGCGGTGTGGGCCGTGTTTCATTTTCAGGATAAGCCCACAAAAAAATTGAAAGCAAAAAAAGCTTAATCTATGCTGAACGGAATGCCTATCACAATGCTTAATGGACTCGGATGCGCTGAGTGTAGCGGCCGTTGCCTGGATGGTTTGGGTGCGGCTAGCCGGGCGGACATCGAAAAGTTTTTTGTTGGAACGAATAAATATGTAAAGAACACCAAGCCGATCAACGTTTTCAAAAATCCCGGGGATGCACCCTTGAAGACTGTTGCTCCAAATGATACGATCGGGAAAGTAGTATCACTTAATGACAAAGGAAATTGGGCAAAGCTTGATGATGGAAACTGGATCAGCCTTACCGGCACCTATGCCGATTCATTTTATACTGTCATCCTTACCACGCCACCGCCGAAGTCCATCAGCGAAGCCGTTGGACGTGAGATTGATAATATTCCGTTCCTTCCGTCAGCTGGAACGATCAAGCTTGTAATTGTCACCGTACTTGTTGTGGCCGTGGCCGTCATTGTTACTCGATTCAAACCATCACCATCAAAATAAAATAGTCATGCAAAAACTTTCAGTAACATCTGTAGTAAAGGTTGGTGATAAGCAACTGTTTACACTCAGCAATGATAAGCTAGACCTCACCATTCACATCAAAGATCCCTAAGCTCAATTTGAAATTGAAGGCGGGTGAGAAAGTGAACGTTTCAGACGTATTGAAATTTTCGACGAAATAATAAAACACAAACTTAAATTCTAAATCATTATGTACGAAGCTAAAGTAGTTAACATCGAAAAAATTGCCTGGAATATCGAGCGAGTTCATCTAAAGGGCGAAGACTTCACTATGATCATCGAGCTGAATAATCCGGAAGATCATGGCGCTTATGCTGTCGATGAAGAAGTGCAGATCTCTGTGAAGGATTAATAGGTGGCATCGTTCGATACGGCATATAACAAATACATCAAACCCAGTGAAGGGGGTTACAGCAATGTGCCTCAGGACAAGGGAGGGGAAACGTATGCCGGTATTGCACGAAACTATCATCCTTATTGGCCCGGATGGGACTACATTGACTTCACTAAAAGAACGAAAGGACCGATCGATCGCAATACCATCTTTCCCGATATTCAGTACCAGGTAGATCAATTCTATTGGGATTGGTGGACAAGAAACCGCTTCGGAGAAATCAAAAGTCAGGAAGTGGCAAACCTCCTGTTCGACTATAATGTGAACAGCAGCAGTTTGGCCATCAAGTCCATTCAGCGGATCCTCGGGGTTACGGCTGACGGAGCCATGGGCCCGGCGACGATCGCCGCCATCAACAAAGCGGATCCAGCCAAGCTTCACGAAGCATTGAAAGCCGAACGGTTGAAACTTTATCAGTCCATCGTTCAGCGAGATCCTTCGCAGGAAGTTTTTTGGAATGGATGGATGAATAGACTGGCCAGTTTTCCAACGCTCACAGCGGGCATTTCAATTACGATCGTACTTGTCCTGGTCGGGCTTGGTATAGGAGTATATTATTTATATCAAAATAAAGCCGTGAGTTGAACCTGTCAGTGGTTTTTTCTGAAAGGGTTGGGTTTCTCCACTTCAGGGTTAATCACGGCGCCGACAAATAGTTGAATTGAAAAGTTTTATGCTGAACATACTTCCAAAAATCATTGCACCTCTGGCCATACTCGCATTTGGTATGGTGGCCGGCATCGGCGTACAACAAAAAGTATTCAGCTCACCTCCGGAGCAAGTAGTAGACATGAAATGTCCGGACTGTATTTGTCCTCAGTCAGCGGTGAGTGTGCAACCATTCGAAGTTGAAAAGATAAAGAACCTGAAGGCCTTTACGTATTCTCCGGAGTTCACCGGATCGATCAGCGTCGCCGGTGTGGATAGCATCGCGATAAAAAGATATATCGATCACGCCGTCATGCGTGCATTCGAGAAACATGTAAAAAGTGTAGCCGCAGAACCGTCAACCAAAAGAAAAAGAAAATGAAAACATTGCATATCGTGTTGGGTATAGCTGCCGTTGGCGGTGTCATCTGGTACCTGAAGAACAAGAAAGATTCATCACCGAATGGTCCAGCCGCTCAGGATCCTGCAGCTGCTACCGGCGTGATTCCCAAACCACCCAGCGAGGCAACCAAAATAATTAAGATAGCGGACTCACTGCTACAGAACACAAGTGGTAACACCGGCATCAAGCCACCGGTGGTGATCGGTGCAGATAGGACTACCAATACAATTCCGGTTAGACAAGCGTCACAGTTAAAGATCATCCAAACGAACGTGGCCATGAAAGGCCTTGCTGGAATTCCATTCATTCTAAATTAAGAGTTTATGCCACAACCACCGATCTACATTGTGCAACAAGGTGATTCGTTAAGCCGGATCAGCAAAAAACTGTACGGAGATTTCAGCCAGGCGGAGAAGATCGCTCAAATGAATAAGATCTCGAATCCCGATCTTATTTATCCCGGGCAGCAGCTGATCGTTCCCGACGTACCTGTTACGATTGACACCAATGCGGAAGTGATATCATCGTCATCCCCTTCCTCGAGCACATCGATAAAGATCTGGATCGGCAAAGCATTCCCCTGGATAATCGTCGCCGGCGCAGCGGCATTGTTGTACTATGAATCACGTAAGCAGAAAACGAAGAACAAAAAATTGAAAGCTGGAATGTCTGGATTTAATGACGAAGTATAAAAGTACAGATGACGATCGCTGAAAAACATATTCGCCACTACAACAATCTCAACGGAAAAGAGATCTCCAAAGAGACGCTTCGCCGTTTCCATGATGACTTGAAAAAGGATATCGCCGCCAAACGTATCGATGAACATGCTCCCTATGGCGCAGAATGTATCGGCATCGAAAAGCGCCTAGCGAAAGCGCTTACACAAATGAATGGAGCCAATCGAATTGTGGAAGTAAAGAAATGCATTCCGCTCGGAAATAATCTACTGGTCACTCAAACGGCTCGAGGACCTGAGGTAGTGAAGGCGAAGAAAGCTGTGCACTATCATCATGAAGATGTGACAATGTTCTATGGACTGGAAAACATCCAGGACGATAAGCACCTCGAGGCGAAATCACTTGACGGCCCCAACGATACAACGTATAAAGTAATCACCGACAGGATCCTGGCGCTCCTGAAGGCTGGCGGTCTGATCTGGCGCAAGCCATGGAATACAAAGGTAAATGGTCCTACTGGACTTGCACACAACTACGTCACGCGAAATATCTATCGCTCGGGGAATTACTATTTGAACTACCTGGCCTTCAAGCATCCAATGTTCTTCACATTCAAACAGGTCACCGACCTGGGGGGCAAAGTGAATAAGGGTGAGAAGGGTTGGCCTGTCGTATACTTCAAATGGTTGTACAAGAATCTGAAGGCAAACAAACTTGTGTCGAAAGAAGAAGCATTGCAGAGCGGTAAGCTGAAGCCTGGCTACGAAAAGTTTCCAGGACTGTTTTATTACAACGTGTTCAACTATGATCAGTGCTCGGAGCTGAAAATAAAATTCCGTCATCAAGAAAAACGCACGGCTAAAGAAAAGATCGAATCAGCAGAGAAAATAGTCGCTGACATGCCGAAGAAACCAGCGATCAAGAAAGGTCATGAGCGGGCTTTCTATAGTCCCTCCGGAGACTATGTCGAAATGCCTGGCATGGATCAATTCTCAGTTGATCAACAGTATTACAGCGTGCTGTTTCATGAGCTTGTTCACAGCACGGGAAGTCCGAAGCGACTCGACAGAGATCTCTCCGGAAGGTTTGGCAGCAAGCCGTATGCCTTTGAAGAGCTGATAGCCGAGCTGGGATCCTCTTACCTCTGTGGTGAAAGCGGGATCCTGTACTACACGATGAAGAACAGTGCGGCGTATATCGAGAGCTGGAGTGGCGCATTAAAAAAAGAAATGGAAGCGGATCCGAAATTTTTTCTGCGGGCCTCATCAGCTGCGCAGCGGGCCGCTGACTTTATCCTGGATGTGAAAGAAGGTGAAGAGCACAAGGTGCCTGAAGCAACTGAATCTACTACGAAGGCAATTAAAGTGGCGACGAAAGCTAATCGCGCTCCAGTGAAGCGGAAGGCAAAAAAATTCAAGCACAAGAGCCGCGGGAAAAAGCAAAAAGAAATTCCTGTCAGTGGAAGTAACATCAAAGCCGTGCCGTCTGTCTCGGCTGGGAGTCGCACACAGAAAATAAAAAAAGCGACGCTTCCACCGAAGGAATCCTCTGTTTCCGGACTCGGCTTCATTACAGCCGATAAGAGCCCGGAAAAATCCGGTGATACTTTCACGTTGCCTGGACCGATCGGATCAATCCTGGGTAAACTGCAGCGATACAAATTAGAAATCGTCGTTGCCGGCGAAACACATTCAGGAAAAAGCGAGCTCGGTAAGCAGATAGCCGATGCCTTCATTTCGTATGGTGACGAAGTCGGATATATCGATTGGGAACAAGGTGGCATGCAAAGCCGTGACACCAAAGAAAGCATCGAGCGGAATGTCAGCACGGAGAATCGAAAGAAGTTGCACGTTTCCAGTGAAGTGCCACGAACGCTCGAGGCGGTGAAATCACTTGCTAAAAAATTCCGCGTGATCATGGTTGATAGCGGATCCAAACTTAACCAGGTCACTAACGCATGGATTGATGAGCTGCGCGAAGAATATCCAGACATAGTGTGGATCATTATTATGCAGCAGAATGAAAAGGGAGGTACCCGGGGCGGAGCTGCAGCGGAGTTCGATTCGCCTGTTGTACTCAAAACGTATCGACCTGATCATTCCGACTATCGGAAAAACTATGCGTATGTGTTTAAGAACAGGGGCAATCCGGAGACGACAGGAAAATATTATTTGATTGCCGACAAGAAAGTAGTTGATAAGGAACCAGGTACCGCACCGGAGGTAAAACCACAACCACAACCAGTATGAGAAGACAAACTATCATTGATGTTGTGCCGGTGAATCGAAATGGTGAGGTCATCTACATGGAGACAGATCTGCGCGGATTAGGTGCAGCACAGGCTCCAGCTGTAGTCAACACAGCAACCAACATTACTAATGTTGCTAGTGCTGCAGCAGCAGCTATTCCTACGAAACAGGTCACAGCTCAAAGCGATTTTTCGAAGGGAGCGTATGTTGTGGCCACAACTGCTAGCACCATTGCCGCGGCCGCTGTGGTATTTTTCCCTGCCGGCACTGTGGTTGCTGCCATTGCTGGAGTTGTAGCGGCGGCTGCAGCGTTGCTTGGAAAGATCTTTGCGAACAGTAAGGGGAAAGCATATGCAGCGGAGCGGGGCGAATACGAAAAAGTGAATGCCGAATTAAAATATGAAAACTATCAGTTGGATCTTCAGTATCAACAGCTCTATCCGGCCATCCAGGAATTGAAGGGCATTATTTCTTCGTTAAATGGAATACCTGATGCAACGTTAAATGGTGGTTTAGGACTTTGTCTCTGGGACTGTAAAGAGGAAGGCGCCAAACTGCAAACTGTAAAAGAAGAGTTTGATTCGCTTAAGGCACAACAAGAGAATAAGACCAATTTAATAGCGTCGCTGCTCGATGAATATAACAAGCTACTTAAAGCTGGATTTGAATTGAAGGCGCAAAAGTCTACGAAGGACTGGTTGCTGTGGATTATGCTCGGAGTGGTGGTAATTGGTGGCGGATACTACTTATACAAAAAAACATAATAGAACCTTAAACATTTAATCATTATGCACGGAATTTCATTGGGAGATGTAGCAGTACAAGCGGCAGCAGTTGCCAAACCGTCCGTTTGGGATAACATCAATAATGTTATCACTAAAGTTGTTCAGCCGGCGGCGAACGTGTACACGCAAATTAAAACGAATCAGCCGGTACCCACATCAACAACGCCTGGGTATACGCCACAACCGTATTTGCCGAGTGCACCGCCACCCCCAACCCCTGCAGTGGACAACACCAAAAAATATTTAATGATTGGAGGTGCAGTCCTGCTTGGCGGAACGGTCATTTACTTTGTAACACGCAAGAAGAAAAAGTAAAATGCTAGGTGCCACGGAGCTTCAATGTCACCAGGCGTTTGCCGCGGGGGACATGGCATTTTACAACGCCTCCGGATGTGCGGCCAGCACAGCCAATGATCAGCTGATCGCGCAAAAGAAGAGCGAGATCGGCATGAAGACCTACGTGCTGATCGGCGTGGGTGTCGTAGCCACTGGCCTGATCATTTATTTTTCCACACGTAAATCAAAAGCATCATGAACAAAGGATTGGTAATCGGTATCGGGGTAACCGCGGCTGTAGCGGCTCTAGCATACTACCTATACAACAAAAATAAAACGACTAGCTCATCTGCGGCTATGCTTCCGGCTTCTCCAGGATACTCAACGTCTGCACCCGGGCAGATCACCATGCCGGCATCCACCCTACCTCCAGCGGTTAAGCAAACAATGTGGAAAGACGTTGATGGAAACTTATTTGAATTAACTGGTGACAAACAGCGCTGGGGTTATGTCATCAAAGTGAATGGCAGCATACAGGGAAAGAATAACCAAATGGAGGTGATGACACTTGGTCCCGATGGTCACATGGTAGGTGCCGACAACAATGGTTCCGTATTCGTCTACAAAAACAACGGATGGCAAAACGTTGTCCGTGATAACAAGACCGCGGCGGCTGAATACCTGGCAAAGCTTGGTGTAAAGTATCCGACCGGTGCGTTTAACGGACTGGGTAGTACTTACCTATTAAGTTAAACGCGCACTATGAGTTTACTTGCGAATTACGGAATGCTTGGACGGCCAAATCAGTGGATTTTAGCAACTGGCTTTTGGCGAGATAGTGGCCTGTGGGTTGACAGCGCCCAATGGAATGATTAACAGATTAATTTAATTATTATGGCTCAGGTTAGTATTGTGAATGGCGAAAGTGGTTTATCCTGTCGGAATAAACTAAACGCGTTGTTAAGTAGAGATCCGCGCGTATTGGCTGCGGCGAGTTCGGCTACGTTAACTCCGGATTTAGACGCTTACGATAGTTTTGTATTGACGGCTCAGGCGGCGGGATTGACGATCGCTAATCCAACGGGGACGTTATCGGATATGCGGGAATTCGCTATAAGAATAAGAGATAACGGGACGGCCCGGGCTATATCTTTTGGTACTAATTACAGGCGAATGGAAATTTCATTGCCTGTGACGACGGTGGTGAGTAAGTATTTATACCTTCAGTGTGTAGTGAATACGGTTGACACAAAGATTGATGTCGTGGCGGTTGTAAATGAGATATAAAAATGATTTGGTCACAAGAAAAATATGGGATTCCGGCTGTGCCTAATTACGGTGCGCTAACAGGGGCGGACGTTTTTGATGCTACTGGGTTGCGCGTAAATAGTACGAATGCTAATGGAACGGTGGACGTCAATGGTAATGTGACGGTTTGGAAGTCTTTGATTAATTCAGGTAAGACATTTGCGGGAATTAATTCAAAGGGTAATGCTAATTTGGTGTTAGACAAGATAAAAAGAGGTAACGTAGTGTTGAATCGTGGTGCTGGAATATTTCGGCAAGCGAGTGCTGTTCAGTCACGGACTGATTTTAGTTATTTGTGGTTTCATGCGTCCGGTTATGCTAGTATGCGTTGGACGGTACATTGTTTGGCGCGTTGGGGTATGTCGGATGGTTACGGGAATATAGTTCCTATTATTGCTAACAACAGGGGCGGCAATGGAACCAGACCCGGGGTGATGCTCTATCAAGCTGACCGGTTAGCGGGGGCATCAAACGATAAATCAGTCATTATAATTACTAAGAATTCAGCCGGGAACATTAATACAGTGAGTGAAAACGGCGTCATTCCTTCTGGGGTGTGGGGAGTTGTTACAATAGAAATGGACGGTTCGTTAGGGGCTACTAATTCGTTAAAACTTTATTATAACGGTGTAGCTCAAACGATAGTTAATAGTTCGTCGTCGACAAGTGTAAATATCACAAATTTGGATGCGTTAGAAATAATGGGGTTGGGAGATTCGGCGTTTACTTTGGAGTCTGTGTTTATGTCGCATTTGATTATTCAGAATGTTGTCGAATCGGCAGGGGTAAGAGGAACAATCATCAGTGAACTTCAGGCGTGGGCAACTTACTTCAATGCGGAAAATGCGCGTCCTTCCACGTCCGGGCAGTTGAATAAGGCGGTGGAAGAAGGTAGGTATTACCTAACTACAAAAATTATTCAGGATGTTGTCGATGATAATAAGCTTTGTGCGTTGTTCACGAACGGTACTAGTGCAGGTGTGGATACTGCAAAAAGGTTGTCGATGGTAAAAAGTACCGACTACGGTAAAACGTGGGGGGTTATTGCTACGGTATCCGATCCGGCGGGAAATGATTTTTTAGCTTCACAATCAGCAGGGGTAACACCTGCAAATAAATATGTTTGCGTGTATGCTACAAGGGACCTGGTTCCGGTGTGCAAATTATGGTATACGTATTCAACCGATCAAGGGGCTACATGGCAGACGCCAGTAGATATAAGTTCTGTGATTCCTTCTGACGGATTAGCGTTTATACAAGTTGAAACTCAAGTTATTGTCAATAATGGGCGAATCATGTTCACACTTGACAAACAAACGAGCAATGTGAGTACCGCACAATCAGCGAATTATCTGATTTACTCCGACGACGACGGAGCGACATGGAATAGTATTACTATTCGAGCGCCTCATGCGGACTATGTGACGGAGGCGAGTATGGTTCATCTCGGCGGGAACGATCTTTATCTTTTGATAGGGAGTTATGCAGATAATCAATGGAGGAATTGGACGAGTGGGAATAACGGGACGAGTTGGACGTATAACGGATTGATCGACTTTGATACGACGGGAAGCGGGATTGACTCGACGCCTTCAACGTTGCATAAGTTTAAGATTAACAACACAGAAATTGTTGCATTCTATTACTACGTGCATACGACGTTTGTGTATAGAGTAGCGTATGCGTTGGCGTCTGAGTGTTTAACCAATCCTTTAGGCGCGTGGCCTGATTCACTGAAACAGGTGCGAATCAATCAGTTTTTTATGCATGGGGATTTTTGTCATTTTAACGATAGCATAGAAGCAATTTACGTCAGTCCGTTGCAGCCTGATACATTTACTGGAATAACTGATTCATTGGCGTATGGGTCGGCGCCTCAACCGTTAGGGGAGATTATAGCGGAATTTGGATTGTAGAAGTGGAGCTTCGCAAAACTTTTTAACCGGAATGGCCGAACAACCCGGGATTAGCGAGATCCCGGTCGCGCTCGGATCCACGCGTTGTTAGGAAGGGAGCAAAAGAAGGTGCCAGCGATGAATAAGGAGTAACATCACCGGTTACACCTGAAAATAATTTCTTCCTTGCAGAAATTGACCGTCGAAGTTTGCGCGATTCGCCGTCGCGCTCACTGAGAGAAGAACAACCAAATTTTTTTTACGTCACGCAAGGCTAATGGCAATCACCTTTGTCTAAGCCTTCCTTTATTTTGTTCCAGGTGTTAGATGTTATTTCTTGAACGGCGACGTAACTACTGAGTCCTTTATCTTGTTTCACAACCTGTAAGTAATATTGCTCACTAGGTTTTATCTCGATCTCAACGGCGAATTCATCCCCATTATCTTTTTCCTTTGCTTTCTTACTATACCATCGCGCTGTAAAAACGTGCTTCCCCGTTGGAATACTATGTATAGAAAATGAGTTGTTTGAGAGTTCGCAAATGATATTGCCATCCATGAATATTTTTGTCGCACCCGCGGTACCTGACCATAGGCCTTTCCTGGACAAAGTAATAGTGGCCGTTTCCTGGGCAAATGAAATCGAGCTGATAAGGATGAAGAATGGAAGTAGAATGTGCTTTTTCATATAACGTTATTTGTTTATTGGTTTTAAGATAACAACTTCCTTTTCAAACCTGGCTTTCTTGGCATCAATCAGCTGCTTTACATTGGTGTGAACATATCCCATTGTTGTCCTGATATCACTGTGCCCCATCATGCGTTGCGTAGCCACCGGATCACCACCCTCAGTCATCAAACTGCCAAAAGTATGCCGGCTTGTATGATAGGTGATGCGCTTAAAAATATTGAGCTCACCGGCGATATCCTTCAGGATCCTGTTTGTCACCGGGTCGGCAAAAGTGTCGAAGATCTTATCCTTGCTATCCGTGTAGCTCGGCAGAAACTTCTTATCGATCTCCAGGAGAGGAACCTTCACATCTTCATTTTTGAATTTCGTTTTCACTGGAACATACACCAGTAAATCGTCCTGGACGTTGCACCAGGTGAGCACATTTATGTCAGAGATCCGTACACCGGTGTAGCAGCTGAAGAGGAAATATCGTAACACCTTTCGATGGCTCGCCGGCGTCGTAGGTTTGTCGTAGTACTCCGTCATCTTGATCACTTCCTCTTCGGTCAATGCATTGCGCCTGGTCTTAAACGATTTAATTTTCAGCTCCAGTTTATTTACGGTGATGCCCTTACTCCTGGCCTCTTTGTGATATTGCTTAACGATCTTCAGAATTTTTTCAATAGTGGCAGGGCCGCTACCTTTCTCAATCAGATCATTCCGGAAGCGCTGCAGCAGTTCCATCGTGAGCTGATTAAATGCTATGCCCTCCTTACGAAATTCCTTCAGCTTGTTGAGTACGGTCATGTGGCTCTTGTGCGTATTGTGTGCCAGCGCTGGCCGCTTCAATTCAAGCTCACTCGACATAAATTTTATGAAGTCCTGTTTGGCGGTAGGATCCTTAAACTGATTTCTAAATTCTTCCGCTGTCAACAACTTTCCATCCTGGCGAAAGCGTGATGCGATCGCATTTGCTTTCGCGATCGCCATCATCATTTCAGTATTGAAGTCATTCGCATTTGGATGTGATGATTTTACGCGCTGCTTGACCTTATCGAATTGATTCGTATGGATATAAAAGCCTAGATGCACCGTTGCACGTGCGCGATCGATCAGCGCCTGAAGATAAACGGGCGCAGAAACCATCCGATTTCTTCACATGCTCAGCAAGTATGATTTTCGCGCTAAAGGCCATTTGGTTCTATTTGAATTCCAGAAGCCATTTGGAAACAAAACCCGGTTAAAAAGCCCGCTTCGTATATCACAAAGCGGGTTGTTGGGCATAACTTCGCTATCCTGTAGTCTGTACGGGGACAAAGAACCTTGGTATTCACGTCCTGACTTACAGGTCATTACCTCTCATTGGTTAAAGGCTAATTGAAATCCTTTGGAAACGGCAAGGGTCATAAAATCTCATTGATGGCAGACAACTTCCTTATCCACATTGTAAGGCTTTCCGGAGTACCATCTAGTCGGACCAGGATCTCAACGTGTTGTTTCCTCTTTTTTGAAGCCCTCACGATTCTCCCCAACCTCATCTTCCACACGCACTGTTTGCCCGTAGCGATAAAAGGCATCCAAGCTCATTTTATAAAATTCGGCCAATTTTACTACGTGCTCGAATTTTATTTGAGTCTCCCCTTTCTCGTATCGCCCGTATGTAGTTGCGTCGACGCCAATTTCGTCGGCGACGTTTTCTTGAGAAACATTTGCATCACGGCGAATCTTTCTCAGAAGTTCATGAAGTTCCATCCTTAGCCCTGCAATATTCATTGCAAAATTATCACCCTGAGGGTCAATTATTTACATGTACAAATGCAGATATAATGCATTTACACAATACAGAGAGATTGCATTTTTGCATTTAACGTGCCAATATTGTTGCCATACTCCAGCAGAAATCGAACATTTTCTGCAAAAATGGCACCCTATGGCAAAACCTGAATTTAAATACCGAATTGAGGAGCTGATTCAATCGCTCCCGAAATCAAAAAGCACCGACTGGGTCGCTGAGCAACTCGAAAAGGAAGGCATAAAGAGACGGACTTTCTTCCACCACAAAGCAATTAAGATTGATGCAGATGAAGATCTGTCAGCTGCTACCCTGCTCATATACGCTCGATTCTTCGGCGTGACAGTTGACGACCTATTCAACTACAACGTTCCTGTCAAACCTGCATCTGAACGCAAAGCTTAACCCCCTCTTAAATATGGAAACATCAGCCCTTGAAATGTTCAATGCTACCGTAAAGTATACCGGTGAGCATATTTTCATTAAGCCCTTCTGTGATTTTTTTCAAATCAACATGCAGAATCAATATCGAAGCATCGATAAGGACGAAATATTGAGAAGTGAGCGGATAAAAAAGTCCTCGATGTTGCTGTTTAATGACGAAAGAGCACGAGTAGCTCTCTCAAAGAGAGGGTTTACTAGATGGATTCAGATACTCAACCCTCAGATTGTGCAGGTCAGTTTGAGGCAAAAACTTATCCAGTACCAACGTCTCATTTTCGATTTCTTATTTGGAAAGGTAGAGCGTGATGAACAAATCAAAGTCATCGCACATCGTCGTGACAAGCTTAAGCGACTCAAATCAAAAATCGCGATTGAAATTAGCCTTTGCGAAGAACAGATATACGACCACCTGTTGGGGAAAAGCCCCCAAGGTAAACTGGATTTCTCTTCTCCAAAAACCATCGCCTCATGAAACTCTTCAAATTCATTTGGAACGATCGTGTCCTGGAGATCACCGGTACCTCCCTCGAGGACCTGTCTCGCACAGTGCCCACATACTATAGTCTGTTTTCAATCACCAAGCTTTAAACCTATGGAAACCAAAATTTTCACGATCACGGAGAACGGATTTTCAATGACAAGCGATAAAGTCACCGTCCCAGCTTGTAAAATAAAAGCTAACAACTTCCTGGAGGCATCTGAAATCCTATCAGAATTCCTAAGGACGCGATTCAAGCCGGATGCAATCGAGCTTGTTACACCGGTGGAGAGAATTGATTTTGAATGAACAGCTTCATCAACACATCGGAATTTCTGAAGGCCTCTCCGGAGCAACGCACCGACATGGTGTTGAAGGGCTACATGCACATTCATAACACGATCGATAGCCTCGCTACAGATATAAAGATCCTGAACGGGTGGCTTAAAATTATGCCTGGCCTGCTGGCCAATGATGCTGCTGTTAAACCCAATCACGAAGAGTTTGAAAAGATCATGCATGATGGTGCCGATGCAAGCGACCGAATGACTGAACAGGTTATTGAAAACGTGGCGCTGCTCACCGAGCTCATGAAGGCAATCAAATTTTACAATAACATCATATGATTAACCGGCGCTCATATCATTCCTGCTTAACGATGGCCATTGCCTTGGCCGTCGTGGTGATCAGCCTGGTGACTTGGTACCTGTCAAACATTCAAAGCTTATGAGTAAGAAGAAAGACGACGAAGAACGACAGAATTTTTCACCCGCTGAAGTCGACTTGATGTTCTGGCAATTGTGGGAAGGCACTACCGAGAATGGAATTCCCATGCATGCGTTTATAACGCGCGTTGCTGTTGCCCGCGACCAGGATGCAACGGAGTTTGAAAAAACGCTGCAGGAACATACTGCGCCTTCTGTTGAGATCCAGGCTAATTCCTTTACGCATGATTATTTGAAGTTATGGCACCACCCTTGTTGCATATGGTGGTGGCGAGTGCTATTGCCATGGCGATATCGATGACGTGATCGTATCGAAGACGCCGAAGAATTGTGATTCGTGTGGCTGTGACGACGATCGTCATGAAGCGGACGATGATGACGATTATGATGAATGAAGACTACCAACCATGAACGGATTCTAAATGGCTGCACTCAGTTTCAAACAACGATTTGCCGGCAAGATCCGGAACGGTCAAAAGCGACAAACGATCCGTGCGATACGGAAGTATCCTATCACACCAGGTGAGACACTGTACCTATACGTCGGGCAACGCACCAAACATTGTGAAAAGTTACGCGAGGTCAAATGCAGTCATACAAAACCGATAAGTATTTATTTCAATGTTGTGGTAGACCGAATCGTCATTGACAATACCCTTACCCTTGACGAGCTCATGGACCTTGACTGGTTTGCTAAGAGTGACGGCTTTAGAGATTGGAATGACATGCGTGATTTCTGGATTGAGAATCATCCAGGAAAAGGAAGCTTTCATGGACAACTAATCACCTGGTGATGACAAAGATCGAATGGACCGATGAAGTATGGAACCCTGTTACCGGCTGCGATAAAGTCTCGCAAGGGTGTAAGAATTGCTATGCTGAAATCATGCACCGGCGATTAATGGGAATGTTTCCTGACAAGTATAGTAAGCCTTTTCTGGGCAACATTGAATTGCACGAAGATGAGTTGATGAAACCTTTAAAGTGGAGAAATAAACCGCGCAGGGTATTCGTCAATTCAATGAGCGATCTCTTTCATGAGGATGTTGACTACGGCTTTATCTACAAAGTTTTTGCTGTTATGGATGTGTGCCGACAATACGGCCACACGTTCCAGATCCTCACCAAACGGCCGGGCCGAATGCTTGAGTTTATGAAAGCTCACGTGAGTTATACTATTAACTCACCGCTCGATAATGTTTGGTTGGGTGTAAGTGTTGAAGACCAAAAAACAGCGGATGAAAGAATTCCATTACTTAAGCACACGTCGGCGGCGGTGCGTTTCCTTAGTTGCGAACCGTTGCTAGGTCCGATCAATGACCACCTTGACACACAAAAAATTCATTGGGTAATCGTCGGAGGTGAAAGCGGCCGCCATGCCAGGCCAATGTACCCCGATTGGGTTCGATCAATACGCGATCAGTGTCGTGCATCGGACATTCCGTTCTTCTTCAAACAGTGGGGTGAATGGGCGCCTAGTGATCTGCCAATGCCGTTTCACTCTGAACCGGTATTCAAAGTCGGCAAGAATAAATCCGGCAACCACCTCGATGGCAACCAACATTTAGAATTTCCTCACATACAAAAACAAAAACAACAACAACCACTACGAATTTTCTCACCTAACCCCTATATGCAACAATGAAAGTCACATTTAAAATCTTCATGCTCGATTATAAGACCAAACGAGAAGGCATTGGCAATCAGATCACCGGTATGTATACAAAGGTAAACTCGATAGTGATGGACGCAAGTTTCGACGATTATGCAAGTGCTGAAAAATACATTGAAGAAAAATTATTACCGCACAACCCCCCCTATCGAAACGTTCCAAATTCAAAAGATCTATTCAAAATGAAAAAAAACGATAATCGTTAGGACCATTGATGACAAGGTTCATCAGCGAGACGTCTCCACCCTGCTCA